>JAJYGJ010000042.1 GCA_021790695.1 Nitrospirota bacterium
AAATCAGCAGCCCGCGGGTTCAGGAATTTTGAGAACTACAGGATTGCCATCCTGTTTTTTTGCGGGAAACTCGACCTGTACCCACAGGAAACCCAGTAGAGCCCGAATTTTGATAGTCGTTTCGGGACTGAGATTCATTTAGATCCGGCACCTGATTTTCACGCTTGGATGGTAAAGCCGTGGGTCCCTGTTTGGTGGGGTATTTCAGATTTGGCATTAATCGCTATCATCGGGCTAGCTTATATTAAATTTTCTCGCACCCATCCTCTCGTGCGAGGTTATGCTTTCGGAAGTGCTATCTCATTTACAGTGGGAGTCGCTTTGCCGGTTGTTATCTACTTTGTTTTAAGCTTACTGCCCACTGAAATGTAAGTTTGCTGCTGAAGTGATGTGTCTGTCCTGATATATGACATAGAGGATCTCCGTCTATTAAAAGTTCTTCTGGGAATCCGCATAAAACCGACCCCAGCAGCACCTCAGGTTATAGGGCGAAACATGCTCAAATTGTAAGCGCTTGCTTATAGTAGGAGTACTGGACGTACCGTTGCCCCTCGAAAATTCGCAGAAGAGCCATGTTTCAACCGGCAATTCACAAGTTCGGGGCGGAATAGCCGGAGTATGAAGTCACAGCCTCTTGCAGCCGAAAGCGATTTTGAGATAGGGACCAGGTTCCCTGCGGGCAAAAATTGCCGCAGGGAAGATCAATATGCATCCGAAAGAGATTTTATGAACTGTTTGTCTGTCCGGTTTACGGCCCGGCGGGTTATGGTGAGGGTGGCAAGGCTTGCCTCTCACGATGGCGGGATTCTCAGGGCCGAAGCCGGCAAGGAGGTTTATGGGGGCGTTCAGTGCGGGAGAGGGGCAGCGCGATGCGGCCGGAGGGTGAGGGGTGTTCAATCTCATTTGAACAGCCGGGTTCATAAAATCATTTGAAAACGGGAAATTACGTTTTTCAGCTTGAACAAAAAAACACAAAAAAGGAAGGTGGAGGGGACGGAAGCGGTTTTGCCTTGTCCCTTTACAAGCCTTTTTCCCAAGTGGTAAAATCAAGCCCTCTTTCCATTTTTTCGATTTTTTTGATTTTCAATTTTTGAGGCAGGGGAGAACAAAGGATGCCAAGGATAACGAGGGCGCTTTTAAGCGTCTCTGACAAAAGCGGGATAGTGGAGTTCGCAAGGGGGCTTGCCGGCATGGGTGTCGAGCTTGTATCCACCGGCGGGACGCGTAAGACGCTTACGGAGGCCGGGTTGAAGGTGATTGAAGTCGGGCAGTACACCGGTTTCCCGGAGATGCTGGAGGGGCGGGTGAAAACGCTCCATCCCAAAATCCACGGCGGGCTCCTTGCCCGGAGGGGCGACCCGCGCCACATGCAGGAGATAAAGGAGCACGGCATCGGGCCCATCGATATGGTGGTCGTGAACCTCTACCCCTTCGAGAAGACAGTGGCCAACCCGGACGTAAAGTTCATGCACGCCATAGAAAACATAGACATAGGAGGGCCCACGATGCTGCGGGCCGGCGCCAAGAATTTCGAGTCCGTGGCCGTCATCTGCGACCCCGCGGACTACGGGGCGGTGCTCGCGGAGATGAAATCCGGCGACGGACAGCTCTCCGGCAAGACCCGCTTCACGCTCGCCAGAAAGGTCTTTGCCCATACCGCCCGCTATGACTCAGTCATCGCGGATTACCTCGACGGATTTTCCGGCGAACAGGATCCTTCCGGAGAGGGTGGGCCGGAAGGCGCGGCAAAAAAATAAAATATGAAGGTGCTGGTCATAGGGGGCGGCGGCAGGGAGCACGCGATCGTGTGGAAGCTCTCCCAAAGCAGGCGCGTTGACAAGATATACTGCTGCCCCGGCAATGCCGGCATCGCGGAGCTTGCCGAGTGCGTGGACATAAAGCCGGATGATGCGGGCGCGCTTTTGAACCTGGTCAGGTATGAATGGATAGACCTTGCCATCGTGGGCCCGGAAGGCCCCCTTGCCGCCGGCATCGCGGACGCGTTCAGAAAGGACGGAAGGAAGATCTTCGGCCCCGGCGCACAGGGCGCGAGACTTGAGGGCAGCAAGGCCTTCTCAAAGGATTTCATGCGCCGCTACGGCATACCCACGGCGGGATACAGGGTCTTCAGCTCCTATATCCACGCCGAGGAGTACGTGCGCCTGAAGGGCGCGCCCATCGTCGTGAAGGCCGACGGGCTTGCGGCCGGAAAGGGCGTTTTCGTGGCCGAAACGGTCGATGAGGCATGCGAGGCCCTGAGGCTCATAATGAAAGAGCGCGCCTTCGGCGATGCCGGCGAAAAGGTGGTGGTGGAGGACTGCGTGGCCGGGGAAGAGGCGTCCTTCATGGCGTTTACCGACGGCCAGACGCTGGTGCCCATGGTCTCCTCCCAGGACCATAAAAGGCTTATGGACGGCGACACCGGGCCGAACACCGGCGGCATGGGCGCTTACAGCCCGGCCCCCGTTCTCTCGGAAGAGGTGGAACGCGCCGTAATGGAAAAGGTGATGCGGCCCTTCCTGCGCGGCATCCGTTCGGAGCAGATGGATTTCCGGGGGGTGATATACGCGGGTCTCATGATCAGGCCGGACGGAAGCCCCATGGTGCTTGAGTTCAACTGCCGGTTCGGCGACCCCGAGACCCAGGCCGTGCTTGCCAGGCTCGATTCGGATTTCTTCGAGATCATCCTGGCCGCCTCCGAGGGTAAACTGGGACATCTGACGGCCCCGGTCTCCTGGAGCCGGGACGCGTCGGTCTGCGTGGTACTGGCCTCCGGCGGCTATCCTGGCGGCTATGAAAAAGGCAGGATAATCAGGGGGCTCGACAAGGTAAAGGAGATGAAGGACGTGGTTGTCTTTCACGCGGCGACGGGCTTCGCCGGCAATGACGTGGTCACGGACGGAGGCAGGGTCCTGGGCGTGACCGCGACGGCAGCGGATGTTAGGGCCGCAAGGCAAAGGGCCTATGAGGCCGTGGAGAAGATCACATTCGAGGGCATGCACTACAGGAAAGACATAGCAAGCAGGGCGGTCAACCGTCCCGCGTGCCGGTAAACGACTATGCTGACCGCAAAGAGAAAAGTCCTCATAGTGATGGGAAGCGAGTCCGACCTGCCCGTCATGCAGGAGGCGGCAAAGATGCTCTCCGCATTCGGGGTCCCCTTCGAGATGCGCATAGCCTCCGCGCACCGGAGCCCCGAGTTGCTGGATGAGATAGTCGCCGATGCCGAGAAGGGCGGCGCCGCGGCCATCATAGCGGGGGCCGGCGCCGCGGCCCATCTCGCGGGGGCCATAGCCGCCCGGACCGTTTTGCCCGTGATAGGAGTGCCCCTGGACAGCTCTCCCCTGAAGGGCGTGGACGCGCTTTACGCCACCGTCCAGATGCCGCCGGGCGTGCCGGTCGCGACGATGGCCGTCGGGGTTGCCGGCGCAAAAAACGCCGCGATATTCGCGGCCCAGATACTGGCGGCGGCCGACGGGAAGATGGAAAAGCTCCTGAAGCGGTACAAGCGAGACCTGGCGGACGAGGTAAAAAGGAAATCCAGGGTCAAACCATTAAAATAATCCGATGAAGGTGCAACCGGACTGCCTGCCCTGTTTTTTCAGACAGACCGTTATCGCCCTCGGGCAGGGCACAAAAAGCGGCAGGCTCCAGGAAAAGGTCATCAGGGGCGTTCTGGAGGAGATCGAACGCGCGGACCTTTCCAAAAGCCCCGCCCACGCCACTACATTCATACACCGCAGGATAAGGGATATTTTAAAACGCGACCCGTTCAGGAAGGTGAAATCCGATTACAACAGGATCGCCCTAAAATCCTATCCGCGTCTTTCGAGGTTTGCCGCGCGGTCCCGCGATCCGCTTTTGACGGCCGCGAGGCTCGCCATAGCGGGCAACATCATAGACTTCGGCATCTTCACCTCGGTCGACATTGACGCCACGGTGGAGCGCGCGCTTCAGGGCCGCATCGCCCGCGACGATTACAGCGCCTTCAAGAAGGCGGTGAACGGGACAGGAGACATCCTCTACCTGGCCGATAACGCCGGAGAGATAGTCTTCGACAGGATACTGATAGAGACCCTCAGGGGGATGGGCAAAAAGGTCACCCTGGCGGTCAAGGGCGGACCGGTCCTGAACGACGCGACCATCGAGGACGCTGCCGCGGCCGGCCTTACGGACATATGCCCGGTGGTGGATAACGGCTCCGACTGCGTGGGCACCATACTTGCCATGACCTCCGCCCGCTTCAGGAGGGCTTACGGCGCTGCCAGCCTGGTCATCAGCAAGGGACAGGGCAATTTTGAGACACTCATGGATGAAAGGGCGGACAAACACGTCTTTTTTCTCCTGCAATCGAAATGCGGCGTCGTCTCGAGGGAACTGGGGCTGCCGCTTAAATCGATGCTCCTTATGGAAAAGTGAGCCCTCAGGGAAAGCGGGAAATGAGCCGCCGCCCCCCCGCATGTGAAACAATCTGAAATGCGTCTGAAATGCGTCTGATCAGGGCGGGCCTCGACGGTCCGCAAGAGGCCGTGGACGAGGCCGCCCGCGTCCTCGGCGAGGGAGGCATTGTGGCCTGCCTCACCGAGACTTATTACGGGCTGTGCGCAAGCTACGATAACGATGCCGCCCTGGAGAGGCTTTTTGCGCTCAAGGGCGCAGGGAGGGGATCAAAGCCCTTTCCGCTCATAATAGGCTCCGAGGACGCGCTTGGCATCATCGTGCAGGGCGCGGGCCCTCTCTTTGCCAGGCTTGCCCGCGGGTTCTGGCCGGGGCCGCTCACGCTCGTGGCGCGCGCGAGGCCCCATCTTTCCAGGCGCATAGCGAGGGAGGGCAGGGTGGCTCTCCGGATGCCGGGGGCGTCCTTCGCGCTTGCCCTGGCCAGGGCCTTCGGGCGTCCCCTCACGGCGACCAGCGCCAACCCCTCCGGACTGACGCCCGCGACAACCGCCGCCCGGGCATCCGCATATTTCAACGGCGGGGTTGACCTGATAGTCGATTCCGGAGTGTCATCCCCCGGTCCGCCCTCCACCATAGTCGATGCGACCGGCGACAGGCCCGTGCTCCTGAGGGAGGGCGCGGTCCAATTCGGGCGGATCGAAAGATACCTGTCGGAATAGGTGAGCGTCATGAATGTGGGGCAATGCCCAGCAGATACCCCAGACCCACAAATCTTTTAGCAGGCCCTTGGAATAGCCGGATTAGCCCCCTGGTGGACATGAGCGCCGCAAAAAATATAACATTAGGTTCATGGCAAGATACGCGTTTTTATTAGCCGCAATCGCCCTGTTCATCGCCTTCCTGAGGCTGGGCTCCTTCACGCTTTTCGACGTGGACGAGGCCGTCTTCGCGCAGGCCTCAAGGGAGATGCTCACCAGCGGCAACTGGATCACCCCGACATACGACGGCCAGAACCGCTTCGACAAGCCCATCCTCATATACTGGCTCATGGCCGCTTCTTATAAGGTGTTCGGCGTAAACGCCTTCGCCGCAAGGTTCCCTTCCGCCGCGGCCGCATCCCTGCTGGCGCTCGCGATATTCTTTTTTGCATTTTCTTTCCTCGGGGGCTCCGACGATTACAGGAGAGGTCCTCCTGGAAGAGGGAAAAGGGCCTTTTACGCGGCCCTCACGTTCGTGTGCTCGATTTTTTTTCTCCTCTATTCCCATGCGGCCGTAACCGACATGGCGCTCACCCTGTTTATAACGCTGTCGCTTTTCTCATTCTATCTGGCGGCGAAGGGCAGACGCGGCTATATTTACGGCCTTTACTTTTTCTCCGCGCTCGCCTTTCTGACCAAGGGGCTCATAGGGGTGGTCTTCCCCTTCGGCATAGCCTTTATTTACATGCTCCTGGCCCCCTCCGGATTTACGGAAAGATTTCCGGACAACAGGGCGCGCCGCGTCGCAAGGCTCTGGAGCCCGGGGGGATTCCTGCTCTTTCTGGCCGTCGGGCTTCCATGGTACATCGCGGAGTACATGGCGACTGGCGATGCGTTCATAAGGGATTTTTTCCTGAAGCAGCATTTTGCCAGATACCTGCACGTGATATCCGGCCATACGGGACCGGTCTATTATTATGTCCCGGTGCTTGCACTGGGGCTTTTCCCCTGGATAGCGTACCTTCCCCAGGGCGTGGCGGACGCCTTCAGGCGTAAAGAGGGGCCGGGGCTTTTCGCCCTCCTCTGGCTTTCATTCGTCGTCATCTTTTTTTCCTTCGCCAGGACGAAACTGCCGGACTATGTATTGCCGGCGGTCCCGGCCGCCGCCCTTCTCATGGGCTCGGGGATGAGCAGGGCGTGCTCCATCGGGCCGCGCATGAGCAAGCCCGGCAGGGTTTCAAACTGGTTTGCCGCCCTCATGGCGCTCGCGATGGGCGCGGGCCTGCTTCTGGCGAGGGGGTATCTGCTCAAGGCGGGCATCCACGCGGGCTGGCTCCCCTGGGCGGCGGGTCTCATGTTCCTCATGGCTGTTTTCGCGATGTCGGCGGCCGGAAGCGGCAGGTGCCTTAACCTGCCGATTGCCTTTCTCGTGATATGCTTCCTGGCGGTCGCGGTCTTCAAGGCCGTCCCGGCGGCAAGCGAATATCTCCAGGGGACCCTTTACCGGTACAGCATCTACGCCGGTGAGAACCTGCCCGCAGACGGTGTCCTGATAGGCTACAAGATAAATAACCCGAGCGTGGTCTTCTATTCCGGCCGCCGGATTGAAGGGGCTGAAAGCGAAAGCGAGCTTCTGGCTGACTTGAAAGGCCGGAAACCGGCCCTGATAATATCGAGGACCGGCGACGCCGGGGAAGTGGAAGCCGCGGGCGGCCCTTCCCTGAAAGTGAAACTGATTGCATCGGGCCGGAATTACAGCCTTTTCAAGAAAGAATAAGGGCTGGTTTCATGGCTGCCCCAAGGTCCTGAAAATTATCTCGTTTTGGGGTAAAATATCTGACATGCGTCCTCCCTTGTGAGGACGGAATTTTTCGCGGACAGCATTTTGTTTTTTGGACCGGCCTTAAAGCGGGTGTAACTCAGTGGTAGAGTGTCAGCTTCCCAAGCTGAAGGTCGCGGGTTCGAATCCCGTCGCCCGCTCTCTCTTAAATGCATAAAATCAGATAATGCCGCCCGGCCGGGCCGGGCTTTTTTAGGTTTAACATCCTCCGGGAATCGATTATAATCTGACTAAAGCGAAAAAAAACGGGGAGGTCTTTAATCCGAATGGATGCGGCGGTGATAAACGGCGTAAGCCTTTTTTCCGAGCTTGACATATATCTCTTCAAGCAGGGCAATCACTTCAAGCTCTACGACAAGATGGGCGCGCACATGATGGAAGCCGGGGGTGAAAGGGGCGTCTACTTCGCCCTCTGGGCGCCCAATGCCAGAAGCGTTTCCGTCATGGGGGATTTCAACGGCTGGGACGCAAGCTCCCACCAGCTTTACGCCAGGTGGGACAGCTCCGGGATATGGGAGGGTTTCATACCGGGCGTGTCAAAGGGCGGGGTCTACAAATACAACATAGTCTCCGCGATGGGCGGCCGCGGGCGCGACAAGGGAGACCCTTACGCCGTTTTATGGGAGGTCCCCCCGCGCACGGGGTCTGTCGTCTGGGACCTCGAATACGAATGGGGCGACGGGCAATGGATGGATGAGAGGAAGAAAAAAAACGCCCTGGACATGCCCTTCTCCATCTACGAGGTGCACCTGGGCTCCTGGCGAAGGGTGCCGGAGGAGGCAAATCGTTTCCTCACCTATCGCGAGATGGCCCACTATCTGACCGATTACCTGAAGGAGATGGGGTTTACGCACGTCGAGATCATGCCGGTGATGGAGCACCCCTTTTACGGCTCCTGGGGCTACCAGTCGCTGGGGTATTTCGCCCCTACCTCCCGGTACGGCACGCCGCAGGATTTCATGTACATGATTGACCACCTGCACAGAAACGGCATCGGGGTGATACTCGACTGGGTGCCGTCCCATTTCCCCGATGACGCCCACGGACTTGCGCGTTTCGACGGCACGCACCTCTATGAACACCAGGACCCGAAGCAGGGCTTCCATCCCGAGTGGAGAAGCTCTATCTTCAATTACGGCAGAAACGAGGTGCGGGCGTTCCTGATAAGCAGCGCGATGTTCTGGCTGGAGAAATACCATGCCGACGGGCTCCGGGTGGACGCGGTCGCCTCCATGCTCTATCTGGATTACGCGAGGAAGCCCGGCGAGTGGATACCGAACCGGTACGGCGGCAAGGAAAACCTGGACGCCATCGGCTTCGTCCGCAAGTTCAACGAGGCCGTCTACACGGAGCATCCGGGCATCCAGACGGCTGCCGAGGAATCGACGGCCTGGCCGATGGTCTCCAGGCCGCCCTATCTGGGCGGGCTCGGTTTCGGCCTGAAATGGAACATGGGCTGGATGCACGACACCCTGAAATACTTCTCGATGGACCCCGTATACCGGAAGTACCATCACAATGAGCTTACCTTCAGCATCTGGTATGCGTTTTACGAAAATTTCATCCTGCCGCTTTCCCACGACGAGGTGGTCTACGGAAAGGGCTCTCTCCTGGGCCGGATGCCCGGGGACGACTGGAGGAAATTCGCGAATCTCAGGGCCCTTTTGGGCTACATGTTCGGCCACCCGGGCAAAAAGCTTCTGTTCATGGGCGGCGAGCTCGCGCAGAGGAGCGAGTGGTACCACGAGGAGAGCATCCACTGGCACCTGCTTCAATGGGCCCCTCACAGGGGGGTGCAGCAGTGGGTGAGGGACTTGAACATGCTGTACCGGAGCGAGCCCGCCCTCTACGAGCGCGATTTCGAAAACGACGGCTTCGAGTGGGTCGATTTCTCGGACTGGGAAGGCAGCACCATAAGCTTCCTGAGGAAAAGCGCCTCCGAAACGATGCTCGTGGTCTGCAATTTCACCCCGGTGCCGAGATACGACTATCGCGTGGGCGTGCCCTCGGGCGGCTTCTGGCGGGAGGTATTAAACAGCGACGCCGCCTTTTATGGCGGAAGCGGCCTGGGGAATGCGGGCGGCCTCCCGGCCGCGGACGAGCCGTCCCACGGCAGGCCCTTCAGCCTGCGTGTCACCGTGCCGCCCCTCGCGGCGGTCTTCTTCAAGGCAAAAGAAAAATAGGACCTGTCTGCCGCGGTTTCCTCTCTCTTCCTTTCGCTTCGGAACCAATTTTGAGACGGGTTCATGTTAAAATACCATCTGCCGTGTTCCATTTTTTCAAAGGGGGTGACCGGAAATGACGGAGCTTGGGAAAAGGGGGCCAGCCCCGGAGGGACCAGTCCCCGAGGGACCAGCATCAGGAGAGCCAGTCCCGGAGGCATCGCATGCCCCGGAGGGCATCGATGTCCTTCTGGCCGAAAAAAGGGTGTTTCCGCCCGGCACGGGGGTAAGCGCCAGGGCCCGTATAAAAAGCCTGGACGAGTACAACCGGATATACAGGCGGTCCATCGAGGACACCGAGGGTTTTTGGGCGGAAATGGCCGAAAAAAACATCCAGTGGTCCAGGAAGTGGGACAGTGTGCTCCGTTATGATTTCAACAGGCCTTTCGTAAAATGGTTCGAGGGCGGCAAGCTGAATGCCTCGGTGAATTGCCTGGACCGGCACCTGGGGACCGCGCGGAGGAACAAGGCCGCGCTCATCTGGGAGACCGACGACGGCGGCTACCGCACTTACACCTACCAGCAGCTTTCGATGGAAGTCAACCGGTTTGCAAACGTGCTCAGGAAACACGGGGTGAAAAAGGGCGACAGGGTGACTGTCTACATGCCGATGATACCGGAACTGCCCATGGCAATGCTCGCCTGCGCAAGGATCGGCGCTGTCCACAGCGTGGTCTTCGGCGGGTTTTCCTCCAGGTCCCTGAGAGACAGGATAAACGACTGCGGGGCGGCCCTGGTGGTGACGGCCGACGAGGGCGTCAGGGGCGGCCGGAAGGTGCCGCTGAAGGCCAACGTCGATCAGGCCCTGAGGGAATGCCCCGGCGTGGGCAAGGTCATCGTTGTGAGGCGCACGGGCTCTCCGGTGGAAATCACGCCGGGAAGGGACTTATGGTGGCATGAGGAGATGTCCGCCGGCGACATCTCCAATTACTGCCCGCCGGAGGAAATGGACGCCGAAGACCCGCTCTTCATTCTCTACACGTCCGGGTCCACCGGCAAGCCCAAGGGCGTGCTCCACACGACGGGCGGCTATATGGTATTTGCGAACCTCACATTCAAGTGGATATTCGATTACCACGAGGAAGACATCCATTTCTGCACCGCGGACGTGGGATGGATCACCGGACACACCTACATCCTTTACGGCCCGCTTTCGGAGGGTGCGACCTCGGTGCTGTTCGAGGGCGTGCCCACGCATCCGGACCCCGGAAGGCTCTGGGACATAGTAGACCGGCACGCCGTGAACATAATCTATACCGC
The DNA here is from genome assembly GCA_021790695.1 of Nitrospirota bacterium. GTDB lineage: Bacteria > Nitrospirota > Thermodesulfovibrionia > Thermodesulfovibrionales > JdFR-88 > JAJYGJ01. The sequence goes on from JAJYGJ010000042.1 coordinate 10,419, forward strand.
TCCCACCGTGATCAGGGCCCTCATGCGCGAGGGCGCTTCGTGGGTGGGCGGCCATGATCTTTCATCCCTCAAGGTCCTGGGCACCGTGGGGGAGCCCATTAACCCCGAGGCCTGGATGTGGTATCACCTCCACGTCGGAAAGGAAAAACTCCCCATAGTGGATACGTGGTGGCAAACGGAGACCGGCGGCATCCTCATCACCGCGCTTCCCGGCGCCATGACGACGAAACCCGGCTCCGCGGGCAGGCCTTTCCCCGGTGTTGTGCCCCGTGTGGTAAGGGAAAACGGCCAGCCCGCCGAAACCAACGAGGGCGGCTACCTGGTGCTGGAGAGGCCCTGGCCTGGAATGCTGAGGGGCACATACGGGGACCCTGAAAACGCCAAGATGAAAGAGGTCTACTTCAGCAGGTTCGCGGGCAGATATTTCTCCGGCGACGGGGCGAGGGTGGACGAGGACGGAGACTTCTGGCTCATGGGCAGGATCGACGACGTCCTCAATGTCTCGGGCCACAGGATCGGCACGGCGGAGGTCGAATCCGCTCTCGTAAGCTACGAGGCCGTCGCCGAGGCCGCCGCCGTGGGCCATCCGCACGATATCAAGGGCGAGGGCATTTACAGCTACGTGACCCTGAAGGAGGGCTACCAGCCCTCAGGCGAGCTGAAAAAAACACTCGTTGGCCACGTCCGCGGCGCGATCGGCCCCATAGCCGCGCCCGACAAGCTGCAGTTCGCGCCGGGGCTTCCGAAGACGAGGAGCGGGAAGATAATGAGGAGGATACTGAGGAAGATCGCCAGGGGCGACATTGAGGACCTGGGCGACACCTCGGCGCTGGCCGACCCGTCTGTCGTGGAATCGCTCGTGAAAGACAGGCTGTAAGCAAGGACCGCCCCGGATTTGCGGTGCGGCGAAGGCGTCTGCCCGGCCTCGCGTTCATGACGCGCACCCCGGACTGCAGAACATCTTGACAGCGCGCGCGGCCCCCTGATAAAGTAAGAAGCCAAGTAAGTAAGCACTAACTTCCCTTCGGGAAGGGATCTCTATTTTACCAGGGGGCCGCGGGATTGGGGCAGGGCGCGCTGAAGACCGGCAGGAGCGACAAGACCGGCGTGACACGGCAGCGGCTTCTGGAGGCCGGGCTGAAGCTGATCTCGGCCAGGGGCTACCTGGGGGCGACCACAAAGGAAATAGCGAAAAAGGCCGGCGTGGCCGAGCTTACGCTTTTCAGGCATTTCCCGTCCAAGGAACTGCTCTTCAGGGAGATCATCCAGAGCTATACCTTTCTGCCGGCCCTGAAGGGCCTTCTGCCCGAGCTGAAGGGGGTCGGCTACAGGGAGGCGCTCCTGCTGATAGCCGGCAGGTTCCTGGGCAGGCTCTCCGAGCGGCGCGACCTCATACGGATCATGAACTCCGAGATGCACCTCTACCCCCGGAAGGTGAAAGACATCTACCAGAATTTCATAGGCGGGGTGTACAGGACCCTGGCCTCATATTTCAAGGACCTCCAGGACAGGGGCCTCCTCCGGGAATTCGATCCGGAATACGGCGCAAGGGCTTTTCTGGGCATGTTCTTTGCCTATTTCACCGTGCGGGAACTTTTAAGGGAAAATTCCTCGAACGAGGAAGAGATCATAAATGAATTCGTGGAAATTTTCATCAGGGGGACGACCAGATGAGGGGCCTTATGAAGGCGGCCCCGCGCATGGAGGCAGCCGTCCTCATCGTTTTTGCGGTCACAATCCTCTGGGCGGGAAGCGCCTTTCCCGCGGAGGGGCCGGGCGTCCCGAAACTGAGCCTCGAGGCGGGGCTGAAGATGGTCACCATGCAAAACAGGCTCATAAAGATCGCCCAAAGGGAGGAGGACGTGCAGAAGGCGCAGACCAGGATCGCCCGCGCCCCGATGCTGCCCTCCGTGGACGGCT
>JAJYGJ010000092.1 GCA_021790695.1 Nitrospirota bacterium
GGAGGAGCAGCGCCTTTTTCTGACGGAGGTAAAAAGGCTTCTGAAGCCTGAAGGGCTGTTCATGGTTTCCACCCCTAACAAGCTCGTAACCGGGCAACAAAACAAATTTCATGTGAAGGAATTTTATATCGACGAGTTCACCGACTTTCTCGGGAGGTTCTTCAGAAATGTAAGCCTCCTGGGACAAAAAATTTATCCGGTCTCCTATATGCGGCCTATTCCCGTAAAGATAAAAATTGTAAAAGCGAGGGATTTGCCGAATACAGGCCCGAATATTCCCGGGGCATCTTCAAGCCCTCAAACGCGCAGAAAACAGCCCTTTACGTGGTGGCCTTATGCTCGGATGCGGAGCTCGATGCAGGCATGAACTCGACTCTCCTTGACCTTTCGGAATATATGTTCAGGCAGCGTGAGGAGGCCTTGCGGTATATCACTAATATTCAGGCCGCTTTAAAGGAAAAAGATGCCCGTATCGCCTATCTTGAGGGGGTAATACAAAGATAAAGTCCATTGTTAGGGCTAAGAGATGAAACCGTTGATAATATGGATAATTTACCACATGAGAACGGGTAAGCCCAGGTCCGGTCCATAGCTGAGGAAGTCCGATAATGTAGCAGCGAAAAATCGCCTGCCATGGGAACACCCATCCTGAATCGTTGCCGGGAATTTTGTTCGGAAGCGGCTTGAGTATCGACTGGGCTCCGATTAAAGTTTTTCCCCGCTGTTTCCGAATAAATAACTGAAGGGTTTAAGGCGGCGCTGAAAGGTGGTGAGACTGAAGGGCTTGGGATGCGCCTTCCCGCCGGGTCAAAGGGCGGGCCCCAAAGAACCTTTTAAAACCGGCAAGGATGCCGGGAAAAAATTTCACGGAGGAAAAAACAGATGTCTTTGATAATCAACACAAACATATCTTCCCTTGACGCGCAGAGGAACCTCTGGTCAACGGGACAGGACCTCCAGGTGGCCATGCAGAGGCTGTCTTCGGGTCTGAGGGTCAACTCGGCTAAGGACGACGCCGCGGGCTACGCGATCGCCAGCACCATGACCGCGCAGATAAACGGCCTGGGGCAGGCGGTAAGTAACTCGAATAACGCAAACGGCATGGTGCAGACGATGATGGGCGCCATGAACCAGGTCCAGGACGCCCTTCAGAGGATGAACGAGCTTGCCGTCGAGGCCGCGGACGGTTCGCAGACCGCCAGCACCCGGACCTCGCTCAACCAGGAATACCAGCAGCTCATGGATGAAATCACGACCATCGCCGGCACCACCCAGTTCAACGGCCAGACGGTCCTTAACAGCGTCACCACGAGCAGCCAGGGCGCCAACCTCACTTCCGCAAACGGCATCGCCAGCATTATAAGCGACGGCAACGCCGTCCTCACCACGGGCGACTACACGCTCGGGGTTACGGTCACGAACGGCGAAGTAACCAACTTGGGCGCCAACCTCACTTCCGCAAACGGCATCGCGTCCATCGCCGCCGTCTCCGGCGACACGCCCAGCCTGGGCACCTCATATGCGCTCGGGGTTTCGCTCACGCAGAGTATAACGTACGGTTCCTCCTTGACCGGCGTCACCGCCATAGCCGAAAACAATACTTTCTTCCCCTCCGGCACACTGGCCTTTGATGTGAACATCTCGGCCTCGGTTGTGACCCTGACGGTGGGGACCGCGTCCATAACCTTCGCCCAGCTCACCACCGGCAGCGCGACAGTGACCGTAGACAATATGCTGGTCACGGTGGGCAGCAGTCTGACCAACATAAGTTCGGGGAGCATCACGGTCGGTGATTTGACCGCGAATTTCACCATGACGAGCGGCACGTCGAGCGTCACCGCACAGGCCACGACCACCAGCGCCTCATTCTCCACCGGTTCGGTCACTTTCGCTAGCTTGAGCCTGGCGGTCAACTATAACTCGAGTCTGACGAACATCACCGCCAGCAATGGATTCGATGTTATAGACAGCGCGCTGTTGTCCATTACGACGGCGAGCGGGACCAACGCGACATATACGATCACCACGACGACCGGTTTTACCTCGGGCACGTACGACTTCACGACCGTCGGGGTCGAGGTGGGATATAACGCGAGTCTGACGAGCATCAGCAGCGCAAACACCTTTGTCCTCGATGCGGCGCAGACGGTCTTTCAGACGGGCGCCAACAACGGCAACACTCTGTCCGTAACGGGCGTGAACGTGACGGTCGGCAGCAGCGGCCTGAGCATATCCGGCTCCGATCTTACGAGCCAGACTAACGCCTCGGCCGCGATCGACACGATCGCCACCGCCCTCAGCACCCTGGCTTCAAGCCAGGGCACCTTGGGCGCGATCAGCAACAGGCTGGACACGCAGGTGGCCAATCTGCAGAACGTCCAGGAAAACACCACGGCCGCGCGCTCCCAGATAGTGGATGCGGACTTCGCCGCGGAGACCGCGCAGATGACGAAGGACATCGTCCTTCAGCAGGCCGGCATCTCGGTCCTGGCGCAGGCCAACTCGGAGCCGCAGATGGTGCTTAAACTCCTGGGTTAAACCAGGGAGAAGCGGGTGGGAGGGGGATTTCAATGAAATCCCCCTTCAGCCTCATTTAAAGGAGCGGGACAATGAACATCAACAGGGCATCGGCCGGGGCGGCGTTCGAGGCGCGCCCGGCCATCGCGACGCCCGCCTTGAATGACGGCAGGCCGGATACCGGTCTTTCGAACCCGCGGGCGGCGGATAAAACGGTCAGCCCCCCAGGAAACAAAAAGACGGAGGAAGCGGCGGCCCCGACAGGCCGCGCGGTCCTCGCTGTGGACTCGGACCATAAAGTCGTCGTACAGTTTTATGACGCCCAGGGCAAACTTATCATGCAGTTGCCGCCCGAGGAGGCCCAGAGCGTAAAAAAAGAATTGGCGGAGCTTATGAAACACCTTTTCAGCAAGGAGGCATGAGATGGCGGACTGGACCGGCCTGGTCACGAGCGGGACGGGTTATTATTCGGGGCTCAACATCTCGCAGATCGTAAACACCCTCGTCCAGGCGGACAGCGCGCCCCTTCTTAATCTTGAGGCCGAAATCGGCATCGACAACACCAAGATAAGCACCTACGGCAGCCTCCTTGGCTCCCTCTCTTCCCTGGACACTGTGGCTCAGAACATGGCCCTTCCGAGTATCTACAGCATGACGGCGGCGTCTTCCGACGGCTCCGTCCTTACCGCGACCGCGGGCGCGAGCCCCGCGCCCACCGCGGCCACGTACAGCATCACCGTAAGCCAGCTTGCCCAGGCGCAGAGCATCTACTCGGCCGGTTTCTCCTCATCGACCTCCACTGCCGTCGCGGTCACCGGGGACGTGGGTTTCGAGGTGGAAGTGGGAAGCGGCGCGAGCCTCACCACGGCCACCATCACCTATGATTCGACGAACAACGATTTCGTTTACAATTCGCTGACCTACGCAAACAGCCTTCAGGGCGTGCAGGACGCCATCAATGCCGCGTTCGCCAGCAATACATCCGGCGCGACCGCCTCGATACTGGACAACGGGTCCACCAGTCAACTGGTGATAAGCTCCGACCAGACGGGGACCGCGAACCGGATGGCCATACTCGTAGACACGGGAAGCGGCTATGGTGCTGCCAGCACCACCTCCGGTATAAGCCAGCTCGCCTTCGACCCGGCGACATACAGTTCAACGGATGGCGCCGTGGCCACATGGAACGGGACGGTCAACATGCAGCAGTCGATGGCCGGCCTTGACGCCGACCTTACTTTAAACGGCCTTGGCGTCACACGCTCCACAAACGACATAAGCGACCTTATAAGCGGGTTGACGATCAACCTCTTTGCCACGAGCACAAGCGCCGTCAACCTGACCGTGGGGCAGGACAACGCCGGGTTCACCTCCCAGATAAACACCTTCATCTCCACGTATAACTCCGCCCTGAGCGCGATAAGCGGCGCCATGGGCACACAGAAAAGCCAGGGGCCCCTCTACCAGGACAGCCTTGCGGAGAACCTCAATAACACGCTCAACGACATTACCACGAAAACCTATAACGGGACCAGCCTTGCGGCCCTCGGCATGACGCACGACAGTAACGGCAATCTCACGCTCGACACGGGCACGTGGAACGCCGCGCTCGCGGCCGACCCAAGCCAGGTTTTGGGCGCGATAAACGATATGGCCTCATCGCTTCAGTCTACCCTGAACGATTACATGAACACGCTCATCCCGGATGCCGAGGGCGGTCTGAACAACGAGATAACCCTGTACACGAACCAGGAAAACCAGGTCCAAAACGAGTTGAACACCACGCAGCAGATGCTTACCCAGGAGTTCCAGTCCATGGAGCAGTACCTTGGCTCGCTCCAGAACGAGAACAGCTACTTCAACAACCTGAACTCATCAAGCAGCGGCTCATCATCCGGCGGTTCCGGCACCGGCTCGAGCGGAGGCACTAAGGCATGACAAATCTTAATTACGCAATGAATGCATACACAAAGACCATGGTCAACACCGCCCCGTCGAAGGTGGACCTAGTCATCATGCTCTACGACGGGGCTATAGAGTTTCTGCACAAGGCGATGTTTTACATGGGCCAGAAGGACATTCAGAAAAAACTTCATTACATGGACAGGGCGATTGCCATTGTGAACGAGCTTTTAAACTCTCTTAACATGAAGGAAGGCGGGCAGGTGGCGCAAAACCTGCACGGCCTGTATATCCATATGCTCAGGGAGCTTGCCCTGGCCAACATAAGAAACGACCCGGAGAGGATAAGCCGGGTGCAGGGGTTGTTGCGGACGCTCAGGGAAGGCTGGAGGGGCATCAAGTGACGATATTTCCGTTCCAGATAAACGAGATGACGCGTCTCTACTCGAGGACGATGAAGCTTCCGGCCTCCGCTCTTACCGACAGCGAAACGGACCAGGCGGAGCCCAAAGACGTGGTGATGATCTCCTCGGAGGCGAAGAAAAAGCAGATCCTGGACGAGGCGAAGGGCGCGGTCCTTGAGCGGATCCGGCATGCCGGATAGGCCGGCGCGCCGTGACTAAGAGGGATTTCAGGGTTCTGGTCGTCGATGACGACGACATCGCCCGCGATGTGGTGACCTCCATCCTTTCGCGGGAGGGCTACCCGGTCCTTGCCGCATGCGACGGGATCGAGGCGATAAGCGCCATCATGACCGATGAGGTCGGCATGGTCGTGACCGATTTCAGGATGCCGGGGGCCGACGGCCTGGAAGTGCTGAAGGCGGCCATGCGGGCGAACCCGGACACCGCCGTGGTCATAATCACGGCCTTCGGCTCGCTGGAGGCCACGCTGGAGGCGATCGCGGAGGGCGCGTACGACTATCTTACGAAGCCGTTCAAGATGCAGGAGATAATCATAGTTGCGGACAGGGCCTTTAAGCGCGCGACCCTTCTCAGGGAAAACCGCGAACTCAGGGAGCACCTGAGGGACACCTACAGGGACGTCAAACTCCTGAAGGCCGTGTCCGGCGGAGAAAACCCGTGCCTCACCGCGGAATGGCTGGAAAGAGTGGAAAAACTCAGATCGGGCAACATATTGAGCGCGGCCGAGGCCGAAATCCTCAAGGAAAGGTTGATAAGGGGCAATGGCGTGCCGGATACTGATCGTAGATGACGACCCGGTCGTGCGGGAGGTCCTGGAGCAGATCATAGCGGGCGCGGGGCACAGTCCGGACGTGGCAAAGGACGGCGCGGAGGGGCTCCGGAAGGCGACCGAAAACGAATACGAGATAATCTTCACCGACTTGAAGATGCCCCGCATGGGCGGCATGGACTTCCTGAGGGAGATAAAAAAGGCGAGTCCGGGGGTTTCGGTGGTGATGATCACGGGTTTTCCCACGGTGGAAACCGCCGTCGCAGCCATGAAAGAGGGCGCTGACGATTTCATAACAAAGCCCTTCAACATAGATTCCGTTCTCTCCATAATAAACAGGCTTATCGGGGCCAGGGGGCTTCTCCGGCAGGCAAAGGGCGGCCTCACCCCGGAATCGGTCAAGCGGCTCAATTCCGAGCTTTTTTCCAAGGTTCAGAAGATAAACCTCTTAAGGACGATCAGCACCGAAGTGGACGACCTCTCCCATAACTCCGAGCTTTATGAAAAGATCGTCGGGATGGCCTCCCGGCTCCTCTTCGCCCGCGAGGTCAGCTTCGGCATCGTCGAGAGCGACCGCCTGAAGATAAAAAAGGCCGTTGGCGCCAGGAAGGATGAGATTCCCGTCGCGGGCAGCATCCTGGAGAAGGTCGTCAAAAGCGGCAGATACTATCTGGCCGCGCCCGGAGAGGTAAACCCCCATGACGGCAATCTCCTGCGGTCGCAGATGCTTTCATTGCCGTTTGCCATAAACGGGGAGGTCTTCGCCCTGCTCAATGTCGGGGACAAGGCCGACGGCACATCCTTCAGCGACGACGAGATAGGGCTCGGACTTACCTTCGTCAGGAAGCTGGCTCTGAGGATAGAAAACAACGCCCTCTACGACGTCTTTTACAGTTCCATGGTGAGCGCCCTGAAGTCGCTCGTAAACAGCATAGAGGCCAGGGACTCCTACACGAAGCAGCACTCCGAGAGGGTGACGGAGTATGCCCTGCAGATCGCCCGGGCGATGGACCTGCCGGAGGACGAAAAAAACGCGATCGGTTTCGGCGGCTACCTGCACGACATAGGCAAGATCGGCGTCAGGGACACGGTCCTCCTTAAAGAGGGTGTGCTCACGAGCGAGGAAGTGGAGGAGATAAAGCTGCACCCCGTTATCGGGGACAACATCATATCGCCGCTGAAATTCTTCCCCAGGGAAAAAGACCTGATCCGGCACCATCACGAAAGGTTCGACGGGGGCGGCTACCCGGACGGCATAGCGGGCGAGCAGATACCTGTCATAGTGAGGATACTGTCGGTCGCGGACACCTACGACGCCATGACGAGTGTCAGGCCCTACAGGTCGGCAAAATCCCATCAGGCCGCGGTAAAGGAACTGGTCAGGTGCTCCAACAAGCAGTTTGACGGACAGGTCGTATCCGCCTTCATGCAGACCCCGGCCGGCAAGGGAATACGGCCGGAAAGGCCGTGATGGCTGTTTGGCCGCGAGGCGGGCCATGTAAACCGTACTGGATATATACACCGTAAACATTCATAATAATTGGGCGGCAAGCGGGAGGAAACGGCTTAAGGCGCATGAGTGAAAGAAAAGAGAAGAAAAAAAGGCTGGTTTTTCTGGGCGGCCCGTTGCCCGTGGAAGAGATCAAAAAGGCGTTCGCGGCTCGCGGCAACAGCCGTTACCGGCTGAAATTCATCCCCCGGTCCGAGGGCTTTTCGCCCCGGGAGGCCGAGGGTCTCGGGGGCCTCGTCGTGACCGATCCGCTTCCGGGCGCGGACTGCCGCGAATTCATCAAAAAATTCAAGTTCATGAACAACACGGTGCCGGTGATCATGCTCGGGGTGTGCGAGGATGAGACGTCCTGCCTCGAGGCCCTGCGCGCGGGTGCTGATGACAGCCTCGCCATGGACAAGCCGGATTTTGCGGCCGGGATCGCGCCCGCGCTCGATAAGGCGGCCGCGCGCCAGGTCTATGACGACAAAAGAAACTGGCTCGAAGGCATATTCTTCGAAAACCATACAAGGTGGCTGGCCTTCCTTGACGCCATAACCGATTTCATATTCATATTGGATGAGCAGCAGAGGTTCATAAAGGCGAATTCCGCCCTTGCCGGCGCGTACGGGAGGCACCCCAAGGACGTCACCGGGATGAAAAGCGCCGAACTGCTGGGAGCGGAGCTTGCCGCGGAGCTTGAGGAGATGAGGAGGCACAGGCCCGAGCAGCCCGTCGAGAAGAAGATAAACGACGATTATTACCTGGTGAGCGTCTTTCCGCTCAGATACGAAAACCAGGACCTGACCATCTACTTCCTCAAGAAAATAACCGATATGAGGCGCTTGAAGGAGCACCTCTTCCATTCGGACAAGCTGGCGTCCATAGGGCTTCTCGTCTCGGGGGTCGCCCACGAGCTTAACAACCCGCTCACCGGGATAGTCGCCTACACGGAGCTTCTGAGGATGAAGGCGGGCGCGGAGGGGCCCGACGAGGTGATCGGCAAGATAATGGTAAGCGCGGACAGGTGCAAGAAGATCGTGGAGAACCTGCTTACCTTCTCCAGGCAGCAGACGTTCGCCAGGAGCTTCGAGTCCATAAACGACGTCATAGACCGCACCGTGGAGCTTAGAAGCTACTGGCTCCGGCAGAGCGGGATCGAGGTGGTGAGGGATTTTGGCGCCGTGCCCAGCCTTTTTGTCGACGCGCAGCAGATCCAGCAGGTCATTTTGAATGTCCTTATAAACGCGGAACAGGCCATAGCGGACGCGAAGCCGCCGGAGGGAAAGATAATCTTCCGGACCACGTTCGACGCTCAGGCAAGGAAGCTGTCAGTATCGATAACGGACAACGGCTCGGGCATCCCGGAGCGGATCGCGGACAAGATCTTCGACCCCTTCTTCACCACGAGGTCCGTGGGCGTGGGCACGGGACTGGGCCTGTCGATATCCCACGGCATCGTAACCGGCCACGGCGGCGAAATCCGGGTTGAAAGGGCGGAGGAGGGCGGCGCCCGTTTCGTCATCGAACTGCCCCAGAAGCAGGCCGTGGAGATACTCAGGGAGCATGCGGAGAAGATATGAGAGACAGAAGACACGGCCGCCGGAGGGATCCGCCCGGTGGCGGAGGTCTCTCATCACGGCGGGAAGGCAGGGAAGAAGAAAGACTTAGCCTCCCGGGAGGGGCCTCAATATGCTTCTTCTGATCGGGGCGGTTGTCGTGCTCGTTTCTGTCCTTGGCGGCTTCATGATGGAAAAGGGCAACGTGAGCACGCTCATTCAGCCCGCCGAGATGATAATAATCGCCGGGGCGGCCCTCGGCTCCCTCCTCATATCCTCTCCCCGGAGCCTGCTTGTCTACGTGGTCAAAAGCGTAAGCGGCTCCATAAAAGGCGGCAAAAACACGGGCAAGAAGGAGTACCTGGGCCTCCTCGTGCTCCTGTACAGGCTTTTTTCAAAGATCAGGAAAGATGGGCTTGTGGCGGTGGAATCGGACATAGAAAAACCGAAGGACAGCCCGATATTCCGCTCTCATGAGATAGCCGACGCCGGTGTGATCGATTTCATCTGCGACAACATGAAGGTGATAATAACGACCAACGTGCCGTCTCACGAGCTTGAAAGCCTGATGGACCTGGAGATTGAGACAAGACAGCATGAGGCGATGGCCCCTTCGAAGAGCCTTGCCCGCGTGGCCGACGCGCTTCCCGGCCTTGGCATCGTGGCCGCCGTGCTGGGCGTGGTGCTAACGATGGGCAAGATAGACCAGCCCCCGGCGGTGCTCGGCCGCTGCATAGGCGACGCGCTCACGGGGACTTTTTTCGGCATCCTGCTCTCCTACGGTTTTGTCAGCCCGCTGTCCACGAACCTCGAACACAAGGCCAAGAAGGACGAGGTGGAATTCCAGATAATAAAGGTGGCGATAGTGTCGTTCGTGGGCGGCGCGGCGCCGCAGATAGCGGTCGAATTCGGTCGCAGGGCGGTGCCCGGAGAGGACCGTCCCTCCTTCAACGAGCTTGAAAAGGAGGTCAGGGGGGCCAGGTGAACGACAGGAAAGTCGTTATCAAAAAGAAGATAAAAAAGGTGGAGGAGGGGCACCACGGCGGCGCGTGGAAGGTCGCTTACGCCGATTTCATGACGGCCATGATGGCCTTTTTCATGCTGCTGTGGCTGATCTCCATGATTGCGCCTGAAAAGAGGGCCAAGGTCGCCCAGTACTTCAGGGATTTCAGCATATTCCAGAAGACCGGCCAGTCCTTCATGACAAAATCCAGCAGCGTTTTCGACGAATCCGGCGCCAACGCCTCGAAGATAACCCTTCAGATGGAAAAGCGGTTCCAGGGCAGCGCCTCAAACAGCCCGGTGCAGATGCAGCAGATGTTGAAGCGTCTCATCCGGCAGAGGCTTGGCGACGTAAAGGACCAGATCAGGGTGGACATCATCCAGGGCGGCGTGCGCATCCAGATCATGGACAAAAAAGGCAGGCCGATGTTCGATTCGGGATCGGCCAACCCCACTCCTGCCGCGAAAAGGATATTGGGCGTTATCGGGGAATTCCTGGAGAACGCGCCCAACAAGATCGCGCTGGAGGGCCACACGGACGCGCTTCCCTATGTGAACGGCAGGTATACGAACTGGGACCTCTCGGTCGAGAGGGCGCTGGCGGCCAGAACTCTCCTCGTGGCGGACGGCCTTGAATCATCGCGCCTGTCGAGGGTCACGGGATACGGCGACACAATCCCCTTTGTGAAGGACGACCCCCTCGACCCCAGAAACAGGAGGATATCAGTGATAGTGCTTTTCCAGCACTCAGGCTTTAAGTATTAGGGAAATGGGAAAAAGTTTGCCTGCCCGTCAAGGGCGGCATGTCGTGGCCAAACGGGGGCCGCGTCTGATATAGTAGACCGGGTGTTTTTTGGGCGGTATGTCGCGCCCGCGGGGCGGCATTGCCAATGCCGGCGGGCGGCGTGGAATTCGGGTTCCGGAGGGCAGGGGTGGGAAAAAGGGATTTCCTCAGGGTGTCCCCTTCAATCGACGCTCCCGTAGGGATATCTTTCAGCCCGGAAGAGCTGAATGAGATGGTCTCTTTCGTCAAGGTCAGAAACATCAGCGCCGGGGGCGTAATGATACAGATCAGCGACGCGGCGCCCGGCCGGGACGGGCTTCTTCCAACAGGTTACATAATAAAACGGATTCAACTGTCGCTTCCAGGACAGGACGCGTGCGTTCTGGCGGGCATAGTCCGGTTCACCTATGGGAGCCTGAGGGGAATAGAGTTTCTGCCAAACGAGCAGGAGCAGGGAAAACTAGCGCGGTACGTCTATCAGAGAGAGGTGGAGATGCTCGGCCATCCGAGACGGGACCGATGAGCATATCCTTTATTCAAACCCCTTAGAATTCTTTTGCCGCCCTGGCCTCCTCCTTGTCCGGCTTCTCGTTTCTCATGCCCGAGAGGACCGCGGAGACAAGGTTTAACGCTATCAGCGTAATAAGCACGACGACGAAGCCTTTCATGAAGGCGCCTGTCTTTACCTGGGCCGGCATCTGGCCGCGGAATATGTGCCGGGCGTTGGCGTACCCTTTTTCCGTCATGTATTTGTGTTCCAGGGAAACGAATATGAGGCCGGAGATGTCCACGCCGAGGATAAGCCCCAGGGAGCGCATCATGTTCAGGAGAGCACCGGCCACGCTTAACCTTTCCTTTGGGGCGGCGCCCATTATTGCGCTGTTGTTGGGCGGCGTAAAGAATCCCATTCCCACGCCGAGCATTATCAGGATACAGACCAACAAGACAATATGCGAGGAGCGCCCAAGGAGAATCAGCAGGAAACAGGCCAGCGCCGACAAAAGCATGCCGGTCGTGGTCATCAGCCTCGGGCCGCGCTTGTCCGAAACACTGCCTGCCATGGGGGCCACTAACGCCATGGCAAGCGGGATCGGCGTAAGAAGGGTGCCCGTGAGCGCGACACTGTAGCCTACCACCCTCTCCAGGTAGAAAGGCATCAGGAACATTATCGCGAAAAGCACGTAATAGGAGAGCATGCCGGTGAAATTGCCCGCGGAGAAGGTGAAGCTCCTGAACATGCTCAAATCGACAAGCGGGTATCTGACCTTAAGCTCGGTGATAATGAAGAGGGTGAGCAAAACGGCCGCCCCTGCGAAGTAGAGCATGATCGCGGGCGAATGCAGCCCTAGCTCGACCATCCTGTTGAAGCCCAGCACTAGGAAGAGAAGCCCGGTGGAGAAAAAGGCCGTCCCGGCGTAATCCACCGACTCTTTTTGCTCTTTCTTTTTGTCTCCCGGCAGGATGAGCAGGGCCGCGCACATGCCCAGCAGGCCAATGGGCACGTTCAAATAAAATATGTAGCGCCAGCCTATGGCGGATATGATCATGCCGCCCACGAACGGCCCGACGGACATGGCGACGGCTTGTGTGGCTCCCTGGATGCCGATGGCCTTGCCCCTCTCGGTGGCGGGCATCGCCGCGGTTATTATTGCGATGGCATTGGCCTGCAGGAGCCCGGCCCCCACCGCCTGAAGCACACGCGCGCCGATGAGAAACTGCATCGTGGGGGCCATTCCGCAAAGAGCGGAGCCGATCGTGAAGACGACGAACCCCAGATTATAGAGCCTGGAACGCCCATACATGTCGGCCAGCCTTCCAAACAGAGGCAGGAATATAGTG
>JAJYGJ010000102.1 GCA_021790695.1 Nitrospirota bacterium
CCGAGTACCCTAAAGTGCCGGGCGTGGACGGCAGGAAGATGAGCAAAAGCTATGGAAACGCCATCTATCTGGGCGATCCCCCGAAAGAGGTCGAGCGGAAGATCAAGACCATGATGACCGATCCGGCCCGGAAACTCCGCACCGATCCCGGAAACCCGGAGCTATGCCCCGTTTACCATCTGCATAAGGTCTTCTCGACTTCGGACGAGCAGGATTGGGTGGTGAAGGGGTGCATGAGCGCGGGCATCGGGTGCATCGAGTGCAAGGGCGTGCTCATCAAAAACGTCCTGGGCGTGCTCGCGCCAATCCAGGAAAAAAGAAGGGCGCTCACGGAAAACCCGGACCGCCTGAGGGAGATCGCCCAACTTGGCTCAAAAAAGGCGGGCGCCGCGGCCAAAGAGACAATAGGCGCGGTGAAAGAGGCCCTGGGCTGGTTTTAAGGGGTCTTTCGTCCCCCGGCGAAAAAATTCGTCAGGAAATCGCAGTCCTTGGGAGAAAGATCGAATTTGAGGCAGGCGTCTTCTATGAGTTTGTGCAGGCCTGTATGGGGCTCCTCCGTCCGCCGGTCCGAAATCCACTTTGTCGCGCGCCGGAGCTGTTCGCCCTCCGGAAGTATCTCCTTCATGCCCTGTTCCTCCTTTTGATGAATTTCCGCGCTGCCGCCTTACACATTCAATTCTAATCGAAAATTCCTCCCCGCGCCAGACTACCAAAGCGACAAAGGGCCGAAATTGATATAATAAATCAAATGTCCGAAATCAAACTCGCGTTCAAAAAGCCGGCCCCGGACGGGCCGCCCTCAGCCTGCTGCGCGCAGCCGTCCGTGGATATCTCCGGGCCCCGGCTGCCGCAACCATGGCTTGCGGGCTTCGTCAACTCCCCCGCGGGCCCTGTCCCGAGGATATCGACGGTCCTTGACCGCGGGGACCAGTGGGGCAGATTCAAGTGCAGGGTCAGCTCTTACAGGGACGATTATACCGTCCCCCCCGGGCTATACGCCGCAGGGGACCCGGACGGGGGGTCCGAGGTAGTGGCAAGCGCCAACTACAAATTCAGTTTCGACATGCTCAGAAGGCAATTAAAAGGCATCAATGCCTGGGTCCTCGTCCTCGACACAAAGGGCATAAACGTATGGTGCGCGGCCGGCAAGGGCAGTTTCAGCACGGGCGAGCTTATCAACCGCATCACATCGGCAAACCTGAAGGAGCTGGTGGGGCATCGGAGGATCGTGCTGCCGCAGCTCGGGGCCCCCGGTGTGAGCGCCCACGAGGTGAAGCGCGCCACCGGTTTCAGGGTCCATTACGGGCCCGTACGCGCCAGTGACCTACCGGATTACCTGGGGGCCGGGCTCGCCGCCACTAAAAAGATGCGGACCGTGGGGTTCACCTTCATGGACAGGCTTGTCCTCACCCCGATGGAGATCATCCCCATGATGAAAAAATATCCCCTCTACGCCCTTTTCATCCTGGCCGCCTTCGGCCTTGAGCCCTCGGGCATCCTGTTCCGGGACGCATTTCGGGGCGGGTTTCCGTTTTTGCTTCTGGGCCTGGTGCCGGTTTTGAGCGGGGCCTTCCTGACGCCGTTGCTCCTTCCGTATATACCGTTTCGGTCTTTCGCCGTGAAGGGATGGATAATGGGAGCCGCGTCGCTTTATCTTTCCATGCGGTTTATCCCATGGCGTTCAGCGGCGCGGACCAACGGCCTGCTGCTTGCGGCATGCTGGCTTTTTTTCCCGATGGCAAGCTCCTACATAGCACTTCAATTTACGGGCTCCACGCCTTTTACGGGGATGTCCGGCGTCAAAAAAGAGCTGAAGACGGCCATCCCGGTCTATCTGGCCTCGGTCTTGATATCGGCGGCGCTTCTGGTCCTGTACAAACTCGCGCTTTGGAGGTTCCTAATATGAGATATCTGGCCAACGCGGCCACCCTCGGGCTTTCCGCGGAGAAATGCGTGGGCTGCGGGATGTGCCTCGAGGTCTGCCCGCATGATGTTTTCACGCTGGAGGGGAAAAAAGCGGTCATCCGCGACCTTGACGCCTGCATGGAATGCGGGGCCTGCGCTAAAAACTGCCCCGTGGGCGCGGTTAGCGTGAGAAGCGGCGTGGGCTGCGCCTCCGCCATCATAAAAGGCATGCTGACCGGCGGAGAGCCCACTTGCGACTGCGGCGGCAAAGGCGGCGCGGACAACTGCTGCTGAAAGAAGCGGCAGAAGGCCCTTCAGGCCATTCTATGAACATTTGCCCTTCACATTGAAGGGGCCGGTCTTCCGGCCAGGGCAACCAGGTTCTTAAGCAACTGCCCGATCAGCTCCCTTGCCTTGGGATCAATAAGCCTGCCGTCCCTGTCGATCTTTTCATGGGCGAACGGGACCATGACCTCGGGCTGGTTCAGCGTAAAACAATTCAGGAAAACAAAGCATTGCCGCAAATGATATTGCGCCCTCGCGGACCCAAGCATGCCGGGGGAGGCGCCCATTATCGCGACCGGTTTATGCGCGAACGCATTGTCGCCATAAGGTCTGGAGGCGCAGTCGATGGCGTTCTTCAAAACCCCCGGGACCGAATAGTTGTATTCCGGCGTCGCGATAAGTATGGCGTCCGCGGCCTTTATCTTCGCCTTGAACTCCTTAACCTTTTCCACAGGCTGCATTTCCAGGTCCTGGTTAAAAGGAGGGATGCCTTCCAGGTCAAAAATCTCGAGTTGGGCGCCTTCGGGAAGGAGTTCCAGCGCGGCCCTCAAAAGCGCTTTATTATAAGAATCCTTTCGCAGGCTCCCGGCAAAACCAAGAATTCCGAAGGCTTTTTCCACGGGATGATCCCTCCAGTCATTTAACTTCAATTCGGGCGCTTCATTATTCGGAGGCCGGGTTTTCCCGGAGCAAAACATCGGCGAGAAGAAGCTCCGCATCACCCCCACACGAGATTTGCATATCCATCGCGCCGATGACCCGTGCCGCTCCGCGGACCCCCTGTATCCGGTAGATACTTTCCGGCTTTCTAACAATTATCCGGGGCTTTACCGTGGCCGTTTCGTGTTTTGACACATAAATGTTCCCCTTTCGCTTATGCGCTGACGGCCGCGGGCTCGTGGGTCTTGATAAACGCCAGCAGGTCGGCATTGACTTCATTTTTATGTGTCGAGCACAGCCCGTGCGGCGCGCCCGGATAGACTTTCAATTTGGCGTCCTTGACGAGCCTGGATGAGAGCTGTGCCGAGGCCCCGATTGGCACGATCTGGTCGTCATCGCCGTGTATGATGAGCGTTGGCACGTCGAACTTCCTGAGGTCCTCCGTCAAGTCCGTCTCGGAGAACGCCTTGATGCAGTCGTAGACGGCCTTGAAACCGGCCCTGCAGCCAGAACGAGTCTCTCAGGCCTTCCGAGACCTTTGCGCCCGGCCTGTTGAAGCCGTAAAACGGCATGCTGAGGTCCTTCCAGAACTGCGAGCGGTCTGAAAGGACATTGGCACGGATTTTGTCGAACTCCTCCATCGGCGTCCCTCCGGGATTGGCGGCAGTCTTGAGCATCAGCGGCGCCACGGCCCCGATCAGCACGGCGCCGGCCACACGCTTCGTGCCATGGCGGCCGATATAGCGGGCGACTTCGCCGCCGCCCATCGAGTGGCCGACGAGAATCGCGTCCTTCAGTTTAAGCTCCTTGAAAAGCGCCGCCAGGTCATCGGCGTAAGTGTCCATGTCGTTGCCATTCCAGGTCTGGCTCGAACGCCCATGCCCGCGACGGTCATGAGCTATGCAGCGGTAACCGTTGGAGGCCAGGAAAAACATCTGGTCCTCAAAGGCATCCGCCGTGAGCGGCCAGCCATGGCTGAAGACTACGGGTTGTCCCTTGCCCCAGTCCTTGTAATAGATCTTGATATCGCCTGAGTTTTCTTTTCCAACAATTATATGACTCATTTTGAGTCTCCTTTCATCTTTATTGAAGCGCTTCTTGAGGGATATCCATCCTCTAATCAAGAGCATATCAAATAAGAATATCTAATCAAGCGAGGGCGCCGGTTGCCGGGACGGCCATACGCATGGCGAGACAGTTATCATCCCCGCTTGACGGGAGAATTTTAATAGGCGCTTGCCTTATCCAAAAGCGCAATTACCGAGCTGTCCAGTTTCAGGCTTGCCGCCCTTATAAGCTCCTCCAACTGTTCGCGCGTGGTGGCCGACGCAATGGGGGCGGTAACGCTCCTGCGCGCCATGAGCCAGGCCAGGGCGACGGTGGCCGGTTTCGCGCCCAGTTTTTGCGCCGCCTCATCCAGGGCCCTCAATATCCGGAATCCCCTCTCATTTAAATATTCGCTTACCTTGGGCCCCCTGGCCCTTCCGGCGAGGTCCTCCATGGAGCGATATTTCCCCGATAAAAAACCGCTTGCAAGGGAATAATAGGTTATAACCCCAAGGCCTTTCTCCTTTACCAAAGGCTCAAGCTCTCTTTCATATTCTTCGCGGTCATAAAGGTTATAGAGGGGCTGAAGGGTCTGGTAGCCGGCAAATCCTTTCGATGCGCTTATCTCCAGCGCCAGGGCAAGCCGCCGCCGGCTGTAATTGGAAGCGCCGATAGCCCTTACCTTCCCCTGCTTGATAAGGGTTTCGAAGGCCTCGAGCGTCTCTTCAAGCGGTGTGCCGGGATCATCGGAATGGGCCTGATAGAGATCGATGTAATCAGTCCGGAGGCGCTTTAACGATTCTTCCACTGCAGCCCGGATATATGCCTTTGAAAGCCCGCGGCCGCCGGTGCCCACCGGCAAACCCACTTTTGTGGATATGAGGACTTTTTCCCGGTTGCCTCTCTTTTTTAGCCATTTGCCGATGATAGTCTCCGATTCTCCCCCTGGATGCCCATAGACATCCGCCGTATCGATGAGGTTGAATCCGGCGCCCGCAAAGGCGTCCAGGAGTTTAAACGAGGTCTCTTCCTTAACCGTCCACCCGAATACATTCCCACCGAAGACGAGCGGGGCGATTTCCAGTCCCGTGCTTCCCAATCTCCTTTTTTCCATAATCCAATCCTACCAGACAAACCATACAGGTCAAATCCAGCGGTATTGTAATCGCTGAATTGACCACCCTGCCCTTTCCATGAGAGAATTTTTCCAAACCGGGACCACGCCGGACACATGCTCATGGAAAACCACCGGGAAGAAAAAATATACAGGCCGGCAGCGCTGGCCGGCGCATTGACGGGAGCGATGTTGACCGCCGCTCTCATGGGCGTGCTCTATGCCGGGTGGAAGGCGGCCGGGCTGGCTTTCGTTCCCTTCGACGCATTCGACTGGACTGCCCGCGTACTGCCGGGCCGGTTGACAGAGTTTGTAATCGGCTCTATGGTGGCCTTGATACAGGCCCTGCATCTTGGGGCCATATCCACTACCGCCAAACGCATGGAACAGGCGATTGGGATATTCAACTTCCTTATCGCGGGTGTCATAGGTGCGGCGATACTTTTCACTGTCCTGCGCGCGATCGGCGGACGGCTCGCCTATCCCCTGGGACTGGCGCTTGGGATGATCAGCGCCGTCCCCGCCCTGATGATCAGTCTGACAGCGGGCCGGACGGCGAAGGCGGCGCCGGCCGTCAATGCACTCTGGATCATGCTGACCTTTCTTGCCTGGGGGGCTTCATCCGCCTGGGCTTTCCGGAGGATGACACTTTCCCCTTCCGGCCTTGCGTCCGGCGGCAGGGAGAAGCAGGGCTGCCAGGAGCAGGCCCGCGTCATCAGGATCGGCCGCCGCAGGTTCCTTGTGCTGCTTGCGGGCTATTCGACCCTTATCACGGTGAGCGGCACCGTAGTTGGCGCGCTTGCCTCCGGTCTCGGCAAAAAAGGCGGGGTATTGCGCACCGCGCCCGGCGAGCGCTGGTCCGCCGCGCACCCCCTGCCAAACGCAGGCGCGAAGGTCCTGCCCGCGCCCGGCACACGGCCGGAATTTACTCCGCTCGAAAAGCACTACCGCATTGATATCGATACGATACCGCCTGAAATCGACGGGCGCTCGTGGAGACTCAAGATCGGCGGCCTTGTCGAAAAGCCGCTCAGCCTCAGCCTCGCCGAACTCCGACGGTACGGGCCCATGCACCAGTTCATCACCCTTTCCTGCATCTCCAACCCGGCAGGCGGCGACCTCATCAGCACAACCCGCTGGACGGGAGTAAGCCTCAAGCGGCTGATCGGGGACTGGGGACTAAATCCCCGGGCCACACATCTCATGATCCGCTCGGCCGACGATTTTTACGAGGCGGTCGCACTTGACGCAATCCGTTCCGATCCCCGGATCATGCTCACTTATGCATGGGACGGGGTGCCGCTCCTCCAGGAGCACGGATTCCCGCTTCGTATTTATATCCCGGACGTCTACGGGATGAAGCAGCCCAAATGGATAGAGTCCATCGAAGCCGTCGATCATTGGGAACCAGGCTATTGGGTGGTGCGCGGCTGGGACGAGGTGGCCCGCATGAAATCCACCTCTGTAATCGATACCGTCGCGGTAAACAGCCTGATCAAATCCGAAGGCCGGACGCTCGTGCCCGTGGGAGGCATTGCCCATGCCGGCGCCCGTGGTATTTCAAAAGTGGAAGTGAAAGTGGACGGCGGGCCATGGGTGGAGGCTGAACTTCGCACCCCTATGTCAGGTCTGACCTGGGTCATATGGCGGTACAACTGGCCCTTCCAGCCCGGCAGGCACACCTTCACCGTGCGCTGTTATGACGGCAGGGGCATCCCTCAGATCACCGCGCCTCATGATCCCTTCCCCGGCGGCGCAACAGGTCTTAACAGCAAGACCCGGGAGTCTTGAGCAAGGCCAATTCAGCCATAACCTCCGCGGGGACCTTTTTTTGCCCTAATGCGTATTATATGCCGCGTCCCAATTCCGGCCGCTTGCGTCAGACAGACTGATTCTCTATGAGCCGGGCGCGGAGGTTTATGCCCGCGAGGTTGCGCCCTTTTTGCCCGGCGCAATGGAAAGGGTCCGGGGAGGAGCAATATCTGCCGTTCCATGCCCCGGTTGGAATCTATGTTTGCGCATCAAACGAAAGTTTTTACAAATTGACCGGAACGCGAGCCGCCGCGTGTACGACTGCCAATGTTTTCCTGTCCCCTGTCGTTTTCCGGGGAGGCCGCCCCATCGATCACTATTTGACACATGAATTGTCTCACCTCCAACCGGAGCAGCGGCGTGGACGGGTTGAATCTTCCTTCTGCCGGGCAGGTTCAAGGAGGGCATGGCGGAAACCGTCCCGGGCGGCGCTGCAAGTCTTCCCGTTACAAAGCGGCAGGCATACAAGGCAATGGTTTTCTCTTTTCCCGCGATTCAGCCGGCCTGCCCTTTCCCCACGACGAATTTGCCCGTGAAATATTTTTTTCTTGTCCGCCCTGCCTCTTCTATCCACCGCTCAATCCCGATCTTCTTTATCCGGCAGAGGTTATAGAGTTTTATATTATGCGGATATTGAGCGGCCCCGTCCGCGGTCGGCGCGAGATACGCGCAGGGGAAATCATCGCAGTCGCAGCAGAGCCCTACTCCCGTGGCCTTGACGCAATCGAGCGTGGCGCACCCATCGGGCAGATGGAAATGTTTGCCGTCCTGTTGGCGGCAGCCCTTGCAGGCAATTTTCTCTTTCGGCACACCCCATTTGGCGTGGACCGATTCGGCAACTTCTTCAGTCAAATTGCTCTCGTGGATCAGACAATTAAAACAGTCCATCCCGCACGGCGCGGTCAAAGCCCTTTTGTCTGTCATGATCTCCTCCATATATTCATCAGACCGTTATTTTCGCAGAAAATCTTCCCGGACCGGCGACCACGCATCGACAGCCTTACACCCTTTTTGGCCCGCAGAAGCGGAATGCTTTGCCCCCGATGGGATGGCGATCACATCGCCCGCCTTTAGCACCACCCGGTTTTCCTCATAGGTAAACGTCATCTCTCCTTCAAGGATCATTGTAATCTGCTCCGCCTCATGCGAATGCTCAGGAAACGCGGCTCCAGGCTCCATCTCAAAATATGTAAGCATGGTTTTGCTCAGGCCCACGGCCCACATCACGGCCCCTGGCACCGCCGGTTTTAACGGCAAATTGTCCCTGTGATATACCTTGACCTCATTTATGCGTTTTCGTTTTTCTCTATTTTTCATCGATATGGCCAGCCTCCCTGTCCCTGTCCAGAATGATATCGGCCATGGCCTTTTTGGGCCGGCAAAAGAGCCTTTTCACCCGCCCCTGGATTCTTCCGGCGTTACATGCTCCTCATGCGTCCCCTGTACGATCCTTATATCCGGGCAGGCTTCCTCCAGCGCCGTTTTATATTTTTCCTTAAACGGGCAGAGGGCCTTCATGCAAAAAGAAAAATGTATGGCATCGACGCCGAAATCGGTCAGGGCGCGTATCCGTTGAAAGAGCTTTTCAGGGCCGGCAAGCGTGGGGCAGCCCGGGCAGTTTATGATGCCTGTAAGCGTCAGTCTTTCCTCTTGCGGATAAAGGGCGAACATCCCCTTGCGCCTCCTGAAGTCGGCAAGGCAACTCACGGACGAGCAGCCCGGATCCTGCGTGGCATTCGAGCATGTCAGTATTCCGATTTTAGCCAAGTTGTCTTCCTCCCGCCCTTCCGGGCGAAATATGCCGGATTATAACAAATGCGGAAGAGTTAAAATCTTAATGATTTTCTTCCTCCGTAAATCGTGAAGATTCCATATTTGTAATAACAGTCCACGTCCTGAAAACCGGCTTCCTTCAATGCGCCAACCTGGTAATCAAGCGTATCGGGCTTGTTGTCAGTATTGTCCTTGTATCTGCGGATGATGTCGCCCGGCTCCTCATCCGTAATACCTGGCGAAGCCTTCCTCTCGTCGATCCACTCCCGCCAGAGTCTCATGTAAAAGCCGTCAAGCGCGGGGGCCGGCGCGAGCACGACATCGATATTCAGGAAATACCCGCCGTCCGAAAGCATCGAATATACACGGCCGAAGAGTTCCTTTTTCTCTCCGGACGACAGATGGTGTATTGCCAGAGATGAGATAATGAAATCGAATTTTTGGCGGAGAATGTCATCCCTCGGCATCTCCTGGACGCTGGCCCGGACATAATTTATTCCCTTGAACCCTTTCAGGCGGCTTTCGGCCCTTTCAAGCATTTCCGCCGAGCCGTCAACCAGGGTGGCCGATAGTGAGCTGTCAATTTTCAGCAGTTCATGGGTCAAAATGCCGTCTCCGCATCCAAGGTCAAGTATCTTCTTTCCGGGTTTGTCCTTGATGAAATGCCGGTAAAAAGAGCCGAGTATTTCCAGCATCCTCCGGCGTTCAACCACGTAAATATCCGCCTCTTCAATAAACCTTTGGCCGAATTCGGCCCTTGCCCAGTTTGTCCTGTCGAATTCCGTCATGGTTTCTCTCCTATCCTTATGGTGCCGGAAAGGTATGCGGCCGCCCTGCCTCCGATAGTTACCCTTTCACCCTTGTCCTCGCAGAATAGTTCTCCTCCGCGCTCTGAGAGCTGCAGCGAGTGCAATTTTTTCTTTGCGAGCCGCTGGGACCAGTATGGGACCAGCGTGCAGTGGGCGGAGCCGGTGACCGGGTCCTCGGGGATGCCCGCCCTGGGGGCGAAAAAACGTGAAACGAAATCGCTGCGTTCGCCCTTCGCCGTGACTATTACGCCTAGGAAATCCAGGGCCGCGAGCTTTCCGATATCGGGCGAGAGCCCCCTGATCTGCCGCTCATCCTCATACACTGCCAGGAGGTCCCGCGATTTTAAAGTAAGGGCGGGCCGCATTCCCAGTATTTCGGCGATATTCGAGGGAGGAGCGCAGGGCACGGGCCTGCGCGACGGGAAATCCATCACGAGCAGGTCTTTTTGCCTTTCCACCCTGAGCCTCCCGCTTTTCGTCTCGAATTCCACGCGCTCGCCTTTTTTATCCATATACTCAAAAACCGCATAGGCGCTTGCGAGCGTGGCATGACCGCAAAGGTCTATCTCCATCCCGGGAGTGAACCAGCGAAGTTCGTAATGGTTCGCTTTTTGCACCAGGAAGGCCGTCTCGGACAGATTGTTTTCCGCCGCTATGCGCCGGAGCATCAGGTCTTCCAGCCAGTTATCAAGAAAACACACGCCGGCCGGGTTTCCGCCAAAGACCCTATCCGAAAAAGCGTCAATGACATGGTATTTGATGTTCATATGTTTCCTTCCCCGGTTTCATGTCCTCGCATGGTCATTTTTTGCCGCCGCAAACGGCACTTCCACCTCAAGCCATATGTCCTTGTCATTGGCCGTATTCTTCACCTTTTTTCTCCGAATGCGAAGAGCCTTCTGAAACTGAACTCTATGCCCCCGCCGGTTCTGTTGTTTTCAAACTGCATGGCGAAAGCATTTTTAAAAAATTCCTGCTCCGCCTCCGGCAGCATGGCGAGATACGGCCTCAAGCCGGCCGAGCTCCACCAGTCCAAAACCTCCTTTATGGAGTTGAACGCCAGCCTGTAATCCTTGTAAAAGACTTTTACGTCTAAAAAACCCGCGTCTTTTAATAACCCCGCATACTCCTGCTTCGATACAAAACACCACGGCGATTCAAAACTCTCAAAAAACCGCTCGAAGCCAAGCTTCTTTATAGCCAGGCCCGCATATTCAAAAAACTCATGGCAGAAACCCTTTGCCGGCATCTGGAAAGCTATTCTGCCACCGGGTTTCAATGCCCTGTATGTCCGCTGAGATGCCCGCAGTTGCTCCTTAACCCACTGGAGGGCGGAATTCGAAAAGGCCAGGTCAAAGACGCCCTCAAAGTCCATCTCCTGTGCGCCGCTTTTCAGGAGCCTGAGGTTATGGACCTGCCCGGAGACCTTTCGCGCCTTTTTCAGCATCTCCCCGGAAGGATCGATCCCCAGAACGCTCCCTTTTGAGGCCAGTGACGCGAGCTCAATTGTGAGTTTCCCTGTGCCGCAGCCAATGTCGAGCACCGAATCCGTTTCTTTCACCCGGGCAAGCCTTATCAGTTCTCTTCCAGCGCCGACTTGCGGCGCCTTAACCGAGTCGTACTTATCGGCATCCCATCTCATAAACGCGCCTCCTTTAGGATCTGGATTTGCACATAAAAAAGGCCGCGGGTTTTATTGCTTCCCGTGGCCTTCCGGATATCGCGTATGGCTGTCTGCTTTTTTGCCTTACACGGACCCTCCCGGCCACGGCCCCTTAAGGAGCCATGCGCCAACGAGTTTCCCGGTTATAAGCAGCAGACCTTTGCCAAACATGGTTATCAATGTAGCAGTTTCCCGGAAAGATTGTCAATGTCCGTTTGAGTGCCGGATGGTAATCCGATCTTCGCTCAGCGTGCCTTTATCTCCTTTTCGCGGCGATGGAATGCCCTTTTTCCGAATCGGACAATCCCCGCTTTTCCATGTCCCCGGTCTCCGTACAGGCGGCAGGCTGAAGGGTCAAGGGCTTGAAATACTAACATGTCACGCCCCCGAGATTATGGGTTGGGATCATTGCAGGAACTTTTCCCGGGTGGATTTTCTCCATCATTTTTCAGGAACCCGGTTTTCTTTCAAGCGATGTTGTTTCCTGATAGAATTAAGCCATCGGCAAGACGGACATCAGCCGGATAAAGGCACGTAAATTTGCCGGCCCGGTAATCGGCCGGGGCGGTGGGGCGTCCAAAATGGCGGGCAGATAGAATTGTCACCTTTATTTTTTCATAAATCCAGGGAAGAATTTCATGGATGAATTAACGGACAATTTTCTCTATAAATTAATCACGCACCCCGGCCAAGGCAATGTATTGGAGCAGTTCGAGAAGCTTCTTCGGAAACAACAGCGCCGCAGGCTATACGAGATGATTGATCAGATAGACGAAAACAAACTAGGTAAATTGGTTGTAAAGCCCGAAAAATATATCCCGCAGATGGGAAGGAAAAGGGCCGCGTTAATGCGCTTCTCGCTGCCAAATTGGCAAGGGTATGACGCATTGTTCTGGCAAGCCCTCGGCGATTACACAATTCTCGCGCTTCATCGAGTGAAGGACGTGGCCTACGATGTCACCAGGGCGAAAATCAAGGTCCGGTATTTCGCCAAAC
>JAJYGJ010000165.1 GCA_021790695.1 Nitrospirota bacterium
CCCCAGGTACCTGGTGAAGACGAAATTGTTTACCAGAGAGGCCGCGATTACAAGTTCAAGGAGTTTTGCCATTTAAAAATTCCCTCCCCAGGTATTGATCTTCCCCGCGGCAATTTTTGCCCGCAGGGATTCTAATGTAAGGAATCTTTTCATCAGATTCGCTCGCTTTACCCCCGTGGCAAGCCACGGGGAATACGCTCGCTACCCATTTAATGGGCCGCCCCCGAGGCGCCCTGCCCTCCGAAGAACTTCATGTCTATCCAGTTGAAAAACCCCATGAGGAGCCCCATCACGAAAAAGCCTCCCGCCGGCAGCACGAACAAAAGCACCGGCTTCGCGTTCACTATCTGGTATCCGAAAAGCGACCCGCTCCCGAGCAGTTCCCGGAAGAAGCTGACCGCCAGCAGGGCAAACAGAAAACCGATCCCCATGCCCACGCCGTCAAAAAAGGACGGAATGACCTTGTTCTTGCTCGCAAACAGCTCGGCCCTCGCCAGTATTATCGCGAAGGCGACTATAAGCTCCAGGTACAGGCCCACCTGCTGGTAGACCGAGTACGCGTATGCCTCAAGGAGCAGGTTGATTACCGTGACCCACATGGCGATGATGAATATGAACGCGGGCAGCCTTATCCTCGGATGGATGAAATTCCGGAGCAGGGATATGGACACGTTCGACAGCGTCTGCACGAAAAACACCGCGACGCCCATCAAGAGGCCGCCCTTGAGCGTATTGGTGACCGCCACGGACGGACAGAGGCTGATGGCCAGTCTGAATATGGGGTTTTCCCCGAAGATGCCGTTTTTCACCAGCCCGACATAACTGACCTTGCCCGCGGTGCTCATTTATGTTTTTGACTCCCTTCCGTTAAAGAATCTTTATTGTGCCCGCCCGCCACGCTTTGCGGACCGTATGTCTTTATCAGGAATTCCAGGCCCGTCCTTACGCCCCTGGTGCACGCCTTGCTGGAGATGGTGGCCCCGGTGACGGCCAGTATCTTCGTGGGGTCGGGGGCCTTCACCACCACAAGCTCGTCAAGCGTCTTGCCCTTGAAACGGTCCTGGAAATACTGTTTGCCTATATCGTCGCCAAGCCCCGGTGTCTCCTCCTCGTGCAGGACCTTTATGGCCTTTATGCGCATCGACGGGTCGGCCGCGACAAACAGGTGTATGAAGCTCGAGTAGCCCTTGCTCCAGGAGGAGGCGATATAGCCGATGGTCTTTCCATTCCTGTCCCTGGCGACATAATAATGGGATGTTCTCCCCTCGATCGGTTCATAGGCGCCGGCGCTGTTTATGACGCTTGCATCCGGTATGAGGGACTTCAGGGCCTTCTCTTTCTCCATCTTCACAACCCGCACGATCTGCGGCTCGCTGTGGGCGTAGACAAGCGCCAGTATCGAGCCGGCCACGACAAACAGGATCGCCAGGTTCAGGGTTATCTTTATCAGGTCCTTCATGCCTTCGCCTCCTTGAATCCGAACGGCCTGGATTTAACCGCTCTGTCAAGAAGGGGGGAAAAACAGTTCATGAGAAGGATGGCGAACATGACGCCCTCGGGAAAACCGCCCAGGAGCCTTATGAGGCAGGTCAGGAGGCCGCAGCCTATCCCAAACACGATCTGGGCGTTCCTCAACTGCGGGCTGGTCACATAATCGGTGGCCATGAAGAAGGCCCCCAGCAGAAGGCCGCCGGAAAGCAGGTGCAAAACGGGGTCTCCCGCGAACAGGGCGAAGTGGCCGGCGGGGCCCTTGCCGCCGAAAATCCAGACGACGATGCCCACCGTGGCCAGGAAGGACACCGGTATATGCCAGCTTATGTATCCCTTGCGCAGCAGGTACAGGCCGCCTATCAGCAGGGCCAGCGCGGAGACCTCGCCGATCGACCCCGCGTGACTGCCTATCAGGAGGTGGACATAAAGGTTCCCCTTCGTGCCGAAGACCTCCATCAGCTTGCCCATTCCCTCCTCCTTGAGTATCCCCAGCGGGGTGGCCGTGGTCCTGGCGTCAATCCCCACGAAAGCGGCGGTGGGGGCGAGCCAGGAGGTCATCGCGCGGGGCCAGGAGACAAGCAGGAACGCCCTGCCCATAAGCGCGGGATTAAATATGTTGGAGCCGAGCCCCCCGAAGAGGAGTTTCGTTATCACTATCGCAAAGAGCGAGCCCAGCACGGGCACATAGAGCAGGAAAGGGCTTACCGACCACAGGGACGCAGGCAGGGTCAGGCCCAGAAGAAGACCGGTCAGAAAGGCGCTTCCATCCGATATGGTGCTGGGTTTCCCCATCGCCCTGTCCATGAGGTGCTCGAACCCGACCGCGCTTGCGATTGAGAGCCCGACCACGCCCAGCGCCCTCGGGCCAAAAAAGTAGAGCCCCATGACCAGGGCAGGCAGGAGGCTTGCGCTCACGGTCCACATGATTTTCGGGACCGTGACCTCGCTCCTTATATGCGGGCTTACGGAAACGATTAATTTCTGCTGCCTTTTCGGTTCGCTGATCGCGGCCATTGAATTCGTATCTCCTCAGGGTTTGACCATGGATTTCGCGAGTCTGACGAGCTGCACGATAGGCCTTTTCGACGGGCAGACGAAGGCGCAGGAACCGCACTCGAAACAATCAAAGAGGTTGTGCGCTTTTGCCTCCTCGTAGCGGCCTTTCTCCGCATACACGCTCAAAACAGCGGGCGTAAGCCCCATCGGGCAGACGTCAACGCAGCGGCTGCACCTTATGCAGGGCCTGTAAGAGTCGGCATGAAATATCCCTTCCTTCGGCAGCACGAGTATGCCCGAGGTGCCTTTCGTCACGGGCACATCCAGAGAGCTGACCGCAAAGCCCATCATCGGGCCGCCAGCCACGACCTTCGCCACATCGCCGGAAAAACCGCCGCACCCGTCTATAAGGCTGGAGACCAGGGTGCCTATCCTTACCATCAGGTTTTTGGGCTCCCTTATGCCCTCGCCCGTCACGGTGACGACCCTCTCCACGAGGGGTTTGCCGAAACGCACGGCCTCGTATATGGCCACAGTGGTGCCGACGTTCTGCACCACCGCGCCGACCTCCATCGGCAGCGCCCTCGGCGGCACTTCCCGGCCCGTAATCGCCTTTATGAGCATTTTTTCCGCTCCCTGCGGGTACTTGACCCTCATGGAGATGACCTCGACTTCCGGGAATGAGGAAGCGGCCTTCCGCATTGCGGCGATGGCATCGGGCTTGTTGTCTTCTATTCCCACGAAACCCTTTTTGACCCCCAGCAGGCGCATGATGAGCCTCAGGCCGCTTACGACGTCCGCCGGCCTTTCAATCATGAGCCTGTGGTCCGCGGTCAGGTAGGGCTCGCATTCCGCCCCGTTTATGATGACCACGTCAACGGGTTTTTCCTTCGGGGGAGAAAGTTTTACAACAGTCGGAAAGGTGGCGCCGCCCATGCCCACGATGCCGGCGGCCTTTATCTTCTCCTTTATCTGCTCCGGCGAAAGCTCCATGAATCCGGGCTCTTCTTTCAGCTCCGCCCATTGCTCCTTGCCGTCATTTTCTATGACCACCGCCTCGGCCGGACGGCCCATGGCGGTCGGAAACTCTCCGATGGCTATGACCTTGCCGGATACGGAGGAGTGCACGGGCGCGGAGACAAATCCCTCGGGACGGCCGATCACCGTGCCTATCATGACAGCATCTCCTATGGAGACCGCGGCCTTGGTCGGGGCGCCGATATGCTGCCTCAGCAGGACCACCACCCGGGCAGGGGCCTTGAGCGGTGTTATCGGGCTGGACCCGGAGAGTTCCTTTTTTCCCGGCGGATGTACGCCGCCTGCAAACGTAGGCAAATAATTTACCTCCCGTCTTTCGTTATCTTAATTTTTATGGGGTTAAAGCCTATAAGTAATACCACGCCTCGTCACGTTATGTCAAGTAACCTCGAAATCAAGGGCAGTATCCCCACAATAGGTTAACATTTTCAGCCCGTATAATTCACGCCTCCCCCGGGGTAGTGTCTCAGTTTGAAGCCTGCAATGGCGCTTTCGCTTTTTGAGATTTTCTTCTGCCGCTGCGCGGTCTTGCTTCGCTGCACCTCCGAAACTCGCCCTGACGGGCTCAGACAGTCGGAGATGCGGCCGCTTCGCTTCGCCGGCATCGGCAACGAAAAAAATCTATGACGCTCAAGCACCATCGCCGGCTTCTCAAACAGACCGATATAATCAAGCGCGTGCCAGGCAGAAGGCGGATGGGGGCATGCGAGCGGATTTTTTTGCCGGCCATCCGGACAGGGATGTCCGGATAGGCAAAAGCCTCGGAGCCGACCATGGATGGTCAGCGAGAATGAGACGAGCATGCCCGCCTCCGCCTTCTGCCCCGAGGTCAGCCGGGAGGATATAAGAACCTATCTCAAAATCGCTTCCGGCTGCAAGAGGCTGAAATCGCGGCATACTGCGTCATCAAGGGAAAATCGTCCTCAACGAAGCGCTGCTTCGCCTCCGGGCGCTTTCCCCTTTCTTCCTCGTCTGCCACGATTTCCTCTCTCTTTCGCTTCAAAATCAATTTTGAGACAGGTTCTATTTTTCTTGTTTCAGATGGATGGTCTGCGTCTGGAAGGGCACCTCAATGCCACGTCTCTTGAACTCTTCCGCGATTGCAAGGTTTATGCCGTGCTGGACGTCCATGTATCTGTTATAGTCTGCGCTCAGGACGTGATAGACCACCTGGAAGGTCAGGCACGAGGCGTCGAAGGAAAAAAAGTGGGCGCGCTCGAAGGTCACACCCGGGAAACCCTTTATCACGGTTGCGATAAGGTCCGGCAGGTTCTTCAGGTCCTCGATGTCCGTATCGTAGCCGACACCGATATTAAACTGTATCCGGCGGTCCTGGAGCGTCTTGTAATTCTTGAGCCTGGATGACGTAAGGTCGCTGTTTGCGAAGATCAGCAGTTCGCCGCTCAGGCTCCTTACGCGGGTCGTCCTGATGCCGACATGTTCTATCGTGCCCATAAGGTCGCTGCCGCTTACAATAATGAAATCATTCAATTCGAAGGGCCTGTCAAAGAGTATGACGAAATAGCTGAAGACGTCTTTCAGGACCGCCTGTGCGGCGAGGGCCACGGCCACGCCGCCCAGGCCGAGCCCCGCCACGAGGCTCGATATGTGGAAACCGAGGTTCTGGAGGAGGAATATGATCCCGACGGCCCATATGAGCACCTGGATTACCGGGAAAAGCTTGGCGAATATCTGTCTTTTTGCGGCGTCCCGGTCCCTGCGCCAGTAGATATCGGCGGAATGCCTCATCCCGGCAATCAGGAACCTGATGGCAAATATCCCCAAAAGGACCGCGGCGGAGATATCCATTACCTTCCTCACCGCCGCCGCCGGCGCCAGGTGCACCGCCGCGGAATAGAAAACCCCCAGGTAGAAAATCGGCAGCGCGGCCTTTTCGATGCCCGCCACAACGAAATCGTCGAGCCTGGTTTCGGTCTTCTCCGCCCAGGCCTTGATCCTGCTGAGGACCAGGCGCCTGAATATCCTTGTCAGGATTATCCCGCCCGCCAATATCCCAAGGCTTACCAGATAGTCGAGGACCCTGTCATGCAGGATGCGGTACTGAAGTATTTTATGCGCCAGAGCCGGAAAACCCGAGTTCATGTTGCCCCTCTGAAAAAAGCCTCTCCCCCGTTATCTTTGAATTGCTCTTCCCCGCGGCAAGTCTCGCGATACGCAGGACAATATACGCTCGCTATCCATTTACGGCCGCTTTTGAATGATAACGCTTGCTCCGGGAGATTACAAGGAGGGACAAGGACGCTTCAGAACCAATTTGGAGAAAGGCCTTAAGGACGGCGCAGTTCACACATTATCACCCGCCGGAGTTCGCCGAACCCGGCGGACTTCTCGATGCAGACGTAGTCTCCTATTGCCTTCAGCCGCTCCTCGACCTCCGGAGTGAGCAAGGCCGTGAGCGCTATGGCCCTGGTCGCGGGGAAATCCTTTTTCAAAGAGGCCAGAAGATCGAACCCGTTCATCTCCGGCATCCTCAGATCGGTGACCAGAAGGTCTATCTCAGGGCGGCTCCCGAGCACTTCAAGCGCCTGCCTGCCGTTTCCGGCCGTGAGCACTTTGAGTCCGGCTTCGGGTTCATTCAGCCCTTCCGAAAGGCTTATCAGGAACGTTTCGTCATCATCCACAAGCAGGATTTTGCTCTGTCCGTGCATGCCTTGTCCCCGTTATTTGCGGTCAGATAAACGGCGCGCGATTTTAAATCCATCGGATTTACTTATAAAAGTTATACATATATCAGATTGAAAAAGTCAAGGAAATTGCGTGCAATGGCTGGTAGTTTATTTTTTAAAAGAATTTATATAATTAAGTTTCGGCATGGAAATCAAACGGTTAATCGGCAGGCGCATCCGGGACCTCAGGAAATCAAGCGGGAAGTCTCAGGAAGCGCTGGCCGGGGAAATGGGCATCAGCCCGAAGTATCTGAGCAGCATCGAACGGGGCAAAGAGAACCCGACGCTGGACACATTCATCAAACTGGCCGGATCACTGGACCTGGAAATATCGGAGATATTCAACTGCACCGGCAGCAAATCGCCCAGGGAACTGAAGCTCTTTATTTCCGGTCTGACGAGGAGACCGGACGCGGAAAAGCTGAAACTCGCGGCCAAGATAATAAAGGCGATTTATTTCTGAGATAATCCCGCCCCGCCGCAATTCCCCTGCCGTTAAAAAGAAAACGTATATCCGCCAAAGTTACCGGATGCCGGCTTCCGCCGGTCCGACCGAACATGCGCCCAATTTTATTTCAGGAAGATTAGAACCTGTCTCAAAATGGGGGATTTCATAAAAGGCCCGGAGAAATGGATTCCCGCCTTCGCGGGAATGACGAAAAAGGCTTTAAAACGCGGTAATAAAGACGTCATGTCCCTCCGGGGCGGGACATTAATCGGGCATCCGTTTTAAAAAATGATTTTGAGACGGGTTCTAATCAAAAAGGTTGGCGGAGGGGGAGAGATTCGAACTCTCGGCAGACTGTGAGCCTGCAACGATTTTCAAGACCGTCGCCTTAAACCGCTCGGCCACCCCTCCATGCAAGAAACAAGGGGCAAGAGACAAGTAACAAAGGGAAAAAAATCCGCTCGCTTGTCCCTTGCCGCTTGTCTCTTGCCCCTTTGCTACGCCGACTGTCTCTCGTATATCAGGATGGGTTTTTCCTTTTTTTCGAGGACGTCCTCGTTGATGAGGCATTCCTTGATTGTCTTTTCGGACGGGACCTCGAACATGACGTCCAGCATGACGCCCTCCAGGATGCTCCTCAGGCCCCTTGCGCCGGTCTTTTTCTTGATGGCCCTCCTGGCTATCTGCCTGAGGGCGCTCTCCGTAAACCGCAGCCGCACGTTGTCCATCGACAGCAATCTTTGATATTGCTTTATCAGGGAATTTTTGGGCTCGGTAAGTATCTTCACGAGCGAGGCCTCGTCAAGCTCGTCAAGGGTGGCGACGACCGGCACCCTTCCCACGAACTCCGGTATCATGCCGTACTTTATCAGGTCCTCCGGCTCCACGAGCGAAAGGACATCGCCAAGTTTCTGCTGGTTCGCTCCGGGGGCCTGTGCCTTGAAGTCAAACCCGACCGTCTGCTTGCCCGTCCTCTGTTTTATGATGCCCTCCAGGCCGACGAAGGCCCCGCCGGATATGAAAAGGATGTTCGTCGTGTCCACCTGTATGTATTCCTGCTGAGGGTGCTTCCTGCCGCCGTGGGGCGGAATATTGGCCGTCGTGCCCTCGATTATCTTCAACAGCGCCTGCTGCACGCCCTCTCCCGAGACGTCCCTGGTTATGGACGGGCTGTCGGATTTGCGGCTTATCTTGTCTATCTCGTCTATGTAGACAATCCCCCTCTGCGCCTTCTCCACGTCGTAGTCGGCGGCCTGGAGGAGTTTCAGTATCACGTTTTCGACGTCCTCCCCCACGTAGCCCGCCTCGGTGAGGGTAGTGGCGTCCGTGATGGTGAAGGGCACGTCCAGGAGCCTCGCCAGGGTCTGGGCCAGGAGGGTCTTGCCCGTCCCGGTGGGCCCTATGATGAGGATGTTGCTCTTTTGAAGCTCGATGTCCGTCTCCACCGGGGAATATATCCGCTTGTAATGGTTATAGACGGCGACGGCCAGGGTTTTTTTCGCCCGCTCCTGCCCGATTACGTAGTCGTCAAGGAAGCGGCTTATCTCGCGGGGCGTGGGCAGTTTGGGAAGGCCCGCCTGCCCCTTCTCCTCGATGAAAAGCTCATCGGCTATGATCTCGTTGCAAAGCCCCACGCATTCATCGCAGATGAACACGGTGGGCCCCGCTATCAGCTTTCTGACCTCATCCTGCCCCCTGCCGCAGAAGGAGCATTTATACTCCGGATTTTCCTTTTTAGCCATCTCCGGGAACCTCCGTTTTATTCGGTTTTCTTCGTCTTGACCGTCATCAGGACATCGTCCACCAGACCGTAGGCCTTTGCCTCCTCGCCCGACATGAAGAAATCCCTGTCCGTGTCGGTGTGTATCTTGTCGATGGGCTGGCCGGTATGGAAAGACATGATCTTGTTGAGCTGATCCTTCATCCTCAGGACCTCCTTGGCGTGGATCTCCACGTCGGAGGCCTGCCCGGTAAACCCTGCCGTGGGCTGGTGTATCATTATCCTGGCGTTCGGAAGGGCGAACCTCTTGCCCTTGGCGCCCGAACAAAGCAAAAGTGCGCCCATGCTCGCCGCCTGCCCGATGCAATAGGTGGCTATATCGGGCTTCACGTACTGCATGGTGTCGTAAATGGCAAGGCCGGCGCTGACGACCCCGCCCGGCGAATTCACGTAGAGGTGAATGTCTTTTTCCGGGTCTTCGCTCTGCAAAAAAAGCAGCTCCGCTATTATGGTATTGGCCACGTAATCGTCCACCGCGGTGCCAAGAAAGATGATCCTGTCCTTAAGCAGCCTCGAATATATGTCATACGCCCTCTCCGTCCTGCCCGTCTGCTCTATGACTATCGGTATCACGCTCATTGTTTTTGTTCCACCTTTTCGAATTGCGCCTTCCCCAGGAGCAGGTCCATTACCTTTTCCTCGAATGCGGCATGCCTCAGGCCGTCCAGCGAGCCGTGCCGGGACACATAATACTTGACGATGTTTTCCGGCGGGACGGACAGCCTCCGGGCGAGGTCGGAGATCTTCGCCTTCACTTCTTCCTCGTTGACCTCGACTTTCTCGCGCTCCCCGATAAGCTCAAGAAGGATGCTCGCCTTCACGTTCCTGCGGGCGGTCGCCCCCAGTGTCTGCCTCAGGGCCTCCAAGTCCGGCCCCCCCGGCCCCTTTTCATCGCGGGCCGCGGCCTCCTCGACCAGGCCCGCAAGCTCCTTCTCGACGAGGCCCGACGGCACGTCAAAGTCGTGCGCCTCCAGGAGCTTGCCTATTATCTCCGCCTTCTGCATCTTCCGGGCGGTCTGCTTCCTGGATTCGAGCACCTGCTCCCGCACACGGGCCCTCAACTCCTCCAGACCCTCGTACCCCAGGTCCTTGGCCAGCTCGTCGTCGAGCGCGGGCAACTTGGGCTTCTTCGCGTCCTTCAGGGTTATGTGAAAAAGCTTCTGCGTGCCCGCCAAATCCTTCACCGGATGGTCGGCGGGGAAATCCATGGTGATATCGAAGCTCTCCTCCTTCTTCCTTCCCGTAAGCCCGCGCGAAAAATCCGCCGGCATGTTTTCGGAACCCAACTTGAAAACCTGGGACGTGTAGAGCTTCTCGTCGCCCTCAATCGTATAATCCATTATCGCTATATCGCCCTCGGCAAGAGGCCCCTCCGCGGGCTCGTAAACCGCCTTTTCCTCGCGAAGCCTCTCCAGGACGTCCTCAATGTCCTTATCCTGCACCGCGGTTTCTATCTCGCGGACCTTTATCCCCTCGTAGTTGAGGTCCTTGATCCCGGGCATCACCTCGACAAGCAGGGTCATGTTGAAAGGCTCACGCCGCTTGAAATCTCCCATCTCCTCGAAGACCGGCTCATCGACGGGTTTCAGGTGCGCCTCCCTGATCGTCTCGGAATAGACTTTCGGGATCAGCTTCTGGAGCACATCCGCCTCGACGTCCTTGCCGAATTTCTTCTCAATGAGCCCCATTGGGACCTTGCCCACCCTGAAGCCGGACATCTTCGTCTTCTGCCTCAGCTTTTCAAGGGACTCGCCTATCTCCTTTTCGATGGTCTGGGCGGATATCTCTATGCGCAGCCTTTTTTTCGTCGGGCTTACTTCCTCTATGGTCTTGAGCACATTACTCCTCCTTATTGAATAGATTAAACCAGAAGTGGCCCGTTTGTCAAATTTATATAAAAAAAACGGGTAGTTGCATTTAGACTGGCAGTTGAGTGCCTCCTTTATTATACACGACCGCGCCCGCCCTGGATTTGTTTAATGCCGCCGGCCTGTGCTATTTTTACCGTCATGCGTTCATCATACCGATGGATTTTTCTGGCAGTCCTGGCCGCGATGGTTCTTCTGGCCGGCAGGATGGCCTTCAGGCAGGCGGAGAGCTTCCGCGAGGGGCAGCGTTATTTCGCCCGGGGCGACTGGAAGCCTGCGATAAGGCAATATGACACCGCGATGCATTTCTACCTCCCGTTTTCCCCCATCATGGAAAAATCGGCTGAAAGGCTCTGGCGGATAGGCCGGATGTTCGAGGCGGAGGGGAAGCCGGGCTGGGCCCTCATCGCGTATTCCTCGATAAGAAGCTCCTTTTACGGCGTAAGGAGTTTTTACACGCCCGGAAGACGCTGGATAGAACGGTGCGACGAAAAAATCGCCTCCCTGGACGCCCGGATGCTGGTCAGGGAGGGCGGCATAAAACCCGGAGAGGCGGCCCTTGAGCGTCAAAAGTACATGGCAATATTCAAGGACGACCGGGCCCCTTCGGTGTTCTGGTCCGCCGCGGCCGAGGCAGGTTTTTTCGGCTGGGCGGTCTCCGCCCTTGCGAGCGCGTTTTATGGCTTTGAGAAGTCCGGCAGGCCCAGGGGAAAGGCCGCCCTGTGCGGGGGGCTCTGCTTTTTGTTCTTCGCCGCGGTCTGGGCCGTCTCGCTGCTCATGGCGTAGGGCCTTGCCCGTCCGGTCCGTCAAGGGGGGTCCGATCATCCATTTGATCATTCAGGGGCAGTCTGATCAGGAACTCCGAGCCCGTTTCCCGCGGGCCCTTCCCCAGCTCGATGCTGCCGGAATGGCTGCTGATTATGCCGTGAACAACCGCCAGGCCCAGGCCCGTGCCGCCTTCCCTGGTGGTATAGAATGGCAGAAAAATCCTCTGTCTCATCTCCTCGGGTATGCCGGGGCCGGTATCGGAGATGGATATGAGGGCCTGGCCCTGCCTTTCCTCCACCCGGACCGCAAGCTCTCCGCCCCCGGGCATCGCCTGGACGGCGTTTTGTATGAGGTTCATGAACGCCTGCTTCAGGAGTATCTCGTCCGCCTTTATGACGGACCGCCCGGCATCCGATGACAGGGAGGCCGAAATCCGCCTTGCGCCATCCCCCGCAAGCACTGCGTTCATGCAGGTCTTGAGTATCCCCAGGAGGCCTTCCCTGGAGACGGCCTCAAGCGCAGGCGTGGCCGGGTTGGCAAACGAGAGAAACCCGTTGATGATTGAATTCATCGCGGACACCTCTTTGCCTATGGCCCGGGCGGCCGCCTTTTTTCCCCCGGACCACCCCCTTGATTGTTCCGTGCCGGACTGGCCCGGGGACCGGCCCCCCGGGTGATCCCCCGCGGGCCGGTCCGCCCTGACGAGCAACTTCGCGTAGCCGGCTATCACGGCCATTGAGTTTCTAAGCTCATGGGCCAGCCCCGCCGCCATCTCCCCCAGGCTTGAAAGCCTGCGTCTCAGTTCGGCCTGCCT
>JAJYGJ010000177.1 GCA_021790695.1 Nitrospirota bacterium
CCACTTGGGTACGCCGCCTGGACAGGTATGCTTTTGCTTCCGCCCGTGATTATATGGAGCGGGCGACGGGATTCGAACCCGCGACCCCAACCTTGGCAAGGTTGTGCTCTACCAGCTGAGCTACACCCGCTTTCACAACCGATCCCGACCCCGAGCGGATATCTGAAGAACTTATTATCGGTTATTCGGGGAGAAAAATCAAGAATTCCGATTCGCGGAATTTGAATCCGCATTCAGAATCCAGAAAAATGAGGGGAGGGTGGAGGGGTGTTGCTACCCTCCGGCTTTTTTTAGCGAGCTTATGAACAGAAGCACTATGCCGATGGTTATATAGGCGTCCGCGAAGTTGAACGCCGGCCAGTGGAACCTGCCCGCGTGAAAGTCGATGAAATCGCGCACCGAGCCCATGAGGACCCTGTCTGCGAGGTTGCCCGCCGCGCCCGCAAGGACGAGGACGAGCCCGGCCTGTTTCCTGCGGCTCATGGCCAGGATATAGATGATTACCACGATGACCGCGGCGGTGATGGCGATGAAAAAGGTGCTTCCGGCGTGCTGGAGCATTCCGAACGCGGACCCCGGGTTTCTGACGCGCACGATGTTCAGGAAGGATGAAACGCGGTCCACGCCCCTCGCATCGACAAGCCTGTGGGCGATGGTCTTGGTCGCCTGGTCGATGACGACAAGGATGACGGCGAGGGCCCACGCCATCATGAGATATTTGCCTTGCAGCGGTCGCAGACGCCCTCGGGGTTTTTGCCCACGCTCACGTCCCGCATCCAGCACCTCGCGCATTTTTCGCCGTCGGCCGGAAGGACTCCGACATTGAACCCCTTTATCTCTTCGGATCGATACGCTGCCTCATCCGGGATTTCCCTCGTATTCCTGACCTCCGCCCGGGAGACTATGAAGAGGGTGCGCAGGAATTCCCCGTCATAATCCTTTAGGAGCGTGAATGTATCGTCCGGGCAGTAAAGGACCACTTTCGCCTCGAGCGAGTTCCCTATCACGCGCTTCTGTCTTTCCATCTCCAGGGCCTTGTTCACCTCGTTTCTCACGGCGATTATCTTTTTCCACTTCTCCTCAAGGGCGGCATCGTAGAGCGTTTCGTCCGCAACGGGAAATGAAGAGAGGAAGACGCTTTCGGCGTCCCGCCCGGCCGCCCGGGGATTTATATGGCCCCATATCTCCTCGGCCGTGAAGGTGAGCACCGGGGCCATGAGTTTCGTCATCGCAACCAGTATCCGGCCCAGCACCCACTGCGCGGCCCTGCGCTCCGGGGCCTCACGCCTGAACGTGTAGAGCCTGT
Organism: Nitrospirota bacterium; assembly: GCA_021790695.1. GTDB lineage: Bacteria > Nitrospirota > Thermodesulfovibrionia > Thermodesulfovibrionales > JdFR-88 > JAJYGJ01. Next base: position 1,307 of record JAJYGJ010000177.1, read on the forward strand.
CCTTCAGGATGTCAAGGTAGAAGGAGCTCATGTCCACCACGCAGAAATTGTACAGCCTGTGGTAGACCTCGTGGAACTCGAAATCCTCGTATGCCCGCTCCACGCCAGCGATGAGGCCCTGGAGCCTGGAGAGCGCCCAGCGGTCTATCTCCGGGAGAGAGTCCCCGGAGATGTCGCCGCCTTCGAAATCATGGGTGTTGCCGAGAAGGTAGCGGGCCGTGTTTCTTATCTTCCTGTACGCCTCGGTCAGGCGGTCAAGGATTTCGGTGGAGAGCCTTATGTCGTCACGATAGTCCTCGGCGGACACCCAGAGCCGGAGGACCTCCGCCCCGTGTTTCTTTATGATGTCCTCGGGGGAAACGACGTTTCCCAGGGATTTCGACATCTTCCGTCCCTTGCCGTCCACGACAAAGCCGTGGGTGAGGACCGACTTGTAAGGGGCCTCGCCTTCGAGCGCCGTCGCCGTTATCAGCGAGCTCTGGAACCATCCCCTGTGCTGGTCGGAGCCTTCCAGGTACAACTCCGCGGGAAAGGCGAGCCCGGCCCTCCGCTTGAGGACCGCCCGGTGGCTTACGCCGGAGTCGAACCATACGTCCAGTATGTCTTTTTCCTTTGTGAACTGTTTGCTTCCGCAGCCGCAGGCGAACCCCTCCGGGATGAACCCGGAAGCGGGTCTTTCGAACCAGGCGTCCGAGCCCAGGCGGCGCACAAGCCCTTCGGTTTTGTCGAGTACGGCGGGCTCCGTGACCGTACGGCCGCAGGCGGAGCAGGAAAGAAGCGCAATCGGCACTCCCCACGCCCTCTGCCTGGAAACACACCAGTCCGGCCTCCTCTCGACCATGCCGTATATGCGCCCCTTGCCCCATTCCGGGACCCATCGGGTCTTTTCTATCTCCGAGAGGCATTTATCTCTCAGGCTTGTATGCCCCATATTGATGAACCACTGTTCGGTCGCCCTGAATATGACGGGCTTTTTGCACCTCCAGCAGTGCGGGTAGGAGTGGGTTATCTCTTTTTCCGCGAGGAGGGCGCCCCTGTCGCGGAGCATCTCTATTATTTTGGCGTTTGCCTTGAAGACGAACTCGCCCTCGATCTCCGGGACCCCGGCGCCGCTGAATTTCCCGTGATCATCGACCGGGGCGTAAACCTCAAGCCCGTTTTCGATGCCGGCCGCGTAGTCGTCCTCGCCGTGGCCGGGGGCGATATGCACTATGCCGGTGCCTTCTTCCGTCGTCACGAACTCTCCCGAAATGACCCGGGAAAGCCTGTCTATAAACGGGTGTTTCGCCCTGAGACCCAACAGATATTTGCCTTTGAAACGGGCAAGAAACGCATCGCTTTGGCGATTACCAGGAACAGGGGGAATAGACATGTCCATTATTAGTTTCTCACGAAGTTCCTTCGCGACTATATAAACAGCGTTACCTGCGCCGGGATATGCTTCATATTCGACGTCAAGGTTCACGGCCAGGGCCAGGTTCGCGGGCAGCGTCCACGGGGTGGTGGTCCAGATGACCAGGTAGACGTCCCCCTTGAGACCCAGTCCGGACGCGTCCTCGTCCAGCAACCGGAAGCGGACATATACGGAGGGGGATTTTTTCTCCGCGTATTCGACCTCCGCCTCGGCCAGCGCGGTCACGTCCGAGGGGCACCAGTAAACGGGTTTTTTCCCTTTATAGAGATAGCCTGATTTTGCGAAGAGGTTGAACTCCGCCACGATGTCCGCCTCGTAGTCGTTCGTCATCGTAAGATAGGGTTGCTCCCAGAGGCCGAAGACCCCGAGCCTCTTGAACTCCTCGCGCTGGATATCAATGAATCTGGCCGCGTACTCCCGGCAGAGCCTTCGTTTTTCGAGCACCGTCGTCCCGCTTTTTCTCTGACCGAGGTTCTTGTCCACCTGGATCTCTATCGGAAGCCCGTGACAGTCCCAGCCCGGGACATAAGGGGAGGAAAACCCCTTCATCGTCTTGAATTTGATGATTATGTCCTTCAATACTTTATTCAGGGCGTGGCCCATGTGTATGTGGCCGTTTGCGTAGGGAGGGCCGTCGTGCAGGATGAATTTCGGTTTGTCCGCGTTTTTTTCGAGTATCCGGCGATAGAGCTCCTGCTCCTGCCACATATTGAGCATCGCCGGTTCCTTCTGCGGCAGGTTTGCCTTCATGGGGAAATCCGTTGAGGGCAGGTTGAGCGTGTCCTTGTAATCGTTTTGTTTTTTCTCGTTCATTATTTTTCCCCGCAAATCATCCAATCATTTTAACACAATGAAACGATGCCTCACGGGAAATAAAGATGTGCAGGTAGTGTCTCAGTTTGGTTAATACAGACCGGGACAGACACATATTTAATCCCGGGGGCGTTGGTATCTGCCGTCCCTTTCATTTCCCGCCAAGGCGGGATTGAATCGTCTTCAGGGCGAAGCGCAAAGGGCTCGGCAGGATGCGGCGCCGCGTATCCGTCCTTGCTCCCTTCTTCAAGGGAAAGGCAGATATACGCCAACCATCGCCGGGAAACAATACGCGAGTGTACTGTTGACCTTTATGACGCACTCCGCCTGGATGGTTTTGATGGTTGCGATGAGGCAGCCCATACCTGCCTGTTCTATGAAAGAGGGGAAAGGCCGACGGACGAGAGACGGCGCGTCTGAAAAAACGGGGTAATCGTTCTTCAAAACATTTAAATGGATCTTTTGAGTTACGCCCGGAACGGCCACCCCCGTAATGAATAGGGCGGGCAGGTAAATGGGCGACAGGGACAAGAGCGGCCAGCGTATTGCTGACTTTTGGGGGCATGGGGGGGCGGCAGCCCCCCATATAATCAATCCCCTGTCAGTCCTCTTTTTTCTTTTTTGCCTCGGATTCCGCCACGATCTTTTGCGTGAGGTGCCCCGGCACCTGTTCATAATGGGAAAACTGCATTGTGTAGAGACCCCTGCCGGCCGTAAGGCTCTGGAGCTGGTTTGCATAGGTGAGCATCTCGGCCATGGGAACGAGGGCCGTTATCTTCTGGCAGGCGCCGGATTGCTCCATGCCCTGCACCTTTCCCCTTTTGGCGTTCAGGTCCCCGATGACCGCGCCCAGGGTCTCCTCCGGCACCGTAATGTTTACCTTCATTATGGGCTCCAGCATGACGGGCCTTGCCTCCGTCGCCGCTTTCTTTATCGCCATCGAGCCCGCGATCTTGAAGGCCATTTCCGAGGAGTCCACCGGATGGTATGACCCGTCAAAGAGGGTGATGCTCAGGTCGATCATCGGGTAGCCGGCGATAATGCCCTCCCTGAGCGTCTCGACGATCCCCTTTTCGACCGCGGGGATGTAGTTTCTGGGTATCGAGCCGCCCACGATGGCGTCGATGAATTCAAAGCCCTGGCCGCGCGGCCTGGGTTTGACCTCTATCCAGCAGTCGCCGTACTGCCCCCTGCCGCCAGACTGCTTTTTGTACCTGCCCTGCACCTTCGCCGTTGCCGTTATGGTCTCCCGGTAGGGTATTTTCGGGGTCTTCATCTGGACGTCCGCCCCGAATTTACGCTTCAGTTTTTCGAGGGCCACTTCAAGGTGCAGTTGCCCCATCCCCGAGATTATCATCTCCTTGGTTTCCTCGTCCCTGTGGAACTGGAGGGCCGGGTCCTCTTCCAGGATTTTATGGAGGCCGGAGCTTATTTTTTCCTCGTCCCCCTTCGATTTGGACTCAATGGCGTAAGAGATTATCGGCTCCGCCGTCCTTACCTTAGCGAACAGGAGCGGATGGGCCTCATCCGACAGGGTGTCGCCGGTGTTCGTATCCTTCAGCTTGGCCACGACCCCTATCTCGCCCGGCCCTAATCCCTGCACGGGCGTATGTTTTTTGCCGAACAGATGGAAGACCTGACCGACGCGCTCCTTTGTGCCGGTTGCCGCGTTGAAGACATTCGAATCCGAACTGATGGTCCCGGAGTAAACGCGGAATATCGACAGCCTTCCCGTAAAAGGGTCCGCGATGGTCTTGAAGACGTAGGCCGAAAAAGGCGAGGCGCGGTCCGGCAGCCTTGTCTCGGTCTCGCCGGTCTTCGGGTTTTTCCCCTCGGCGGGGGAAACTTTGGCGCGCTCCTCGGGAGAGGGCAGGCAAAGGACGATGGCGTCCATCAGCATGTCCGCGCCGATATTTTTAACCGCCGAACCGGCCGTGACCGGGATGAATTGCCTGGTAATGGAGCCGATCTTTACGCCGTTTATGATATCAACCTTGTCTATCTCCCCGCCGTCAAGATAGATGGAAAGGAGGTTATCGTCGGATTCGACTATTTTTTCGATGAGCTTTTTCCTGTATTTTTCTATCTGCGCGGACATGCCGGAAGGGATTTCAATTTCCGACACGCCTGCCTTTCCGTTTTCATGGATGTATGCCTTCATCTCGATCAGGTCCACGAGGCCTTCGAAGGAAGCCCCGGCCCCTATCGGGAGCTGAAGCGGGATGGCCTCTTTCCTGAATGACCTCTCGATCTCTTCCAGGGCCTTCTCAAAATCGGCCAGGTCCTTTTCCATCTCGCCCACAAAGACGATCATCGGCAGATCGAACTCGGCGACGAACTCGTAGAGCTTTTCGGCCTCGGCCTTGATTCCGTGGACGCCTCCGGCGACCATTACGGCCCCATCGGCCGCCCTCATGCCCGCGTGCGCCTCCTCGATGAAATTTATGAACCCTGGTGTGTCTATGAGGTTGAGCCTGCTGCCCTTCCAGTCGCAGAAGGCGACGGATGTGCCGATAGTGGCCTTCCTGGCGATCTCCTCAGGCTCGAAGTCCATGACGGTGGTGCCGTCCTGGATGCTGCCCATACGGTCGACCGCTCCGGCGGTAAAGAGCATGGCCTCGGCAAGCGAGGTCTTGCCGGAGCCGCCATGCCCGATCAAAACTACGTTCCTGATCGTCTGCGGCGCAACATTTGCCATAAGATCGAACCTCCGGTTGAATTTCTTTCATGGAACAATGCAAGGTTTTTTCTTTTATTGAATTTTGCCTGTTTGCCCTTCGGGGGACGCGCGCCATCCATTTTTTTCAGCATATCGGCCGGCTTGATCCCGCGCGCGCAGGACGACTTTTTGCCCATGGCGGGCAATGCGTTTTATGCCCTGAAAAAGTGTCAGTCCAGTATTTCTTCAATTACGGGCTTGTATTCTTGTTTCTTTTCGGCCTTTGAAGTCCAGATTTTTATAAGCAAAAAAGAGATGCCGAACGCGGCGAAAGCGAATATCGCGGAAACGGATTCGGGGTCGCTGCCTTTGAAATGGCTCAAGGCGAGTTCCTTGCCGATGACTGCCCCAAGGATAAGCGCCAGGACCGGCAGTCCGTAGACTATGAGCGAGCCTTTGGTGTAGGAGAAGGCCTTCATGGAAACCTTCACCTTCTGGCCTTCCTTCGCGCCCGCCAGGTTGAGGGCCTCTATTTCGGAACCCTCGCCGGAGATGTTGCACCCCCCCATCGTGCACTGTTCGCATATTCCCTTCGGCTTGGGGATGGAGACGGTGGCTAAGCGTCCCAGCGTCTTTATGACAACGCCGATTTCCTCCATGTGTGCTATTTAGTTTAACACAACCGGCGCGCAATCGCGGCAATTTCGCGCATGCGAAAGACCAGGCAGCGGGTCAGTTTGATCAAAGCACGCCGGGCAAGGCACATATTTAATCCGGGGGCGTTTGTATCTGCCCGCCCCTTTCATGCCGGTCGCCCCTGCCCCAAAAAGCCTGCGGGCTTTTTGGGGACCCCTTTGGCGGTTCCGGCCGTATCCCTCCCGCCAAGGCGGGATTGAATCGTCTTCAGGGCGAAGAGCAAAAGGTCTGGCAGGATACGGCGCTGCACATCCGTCCTTGCTCCCTTCTTCAAGGGACAGCCAATATTATCCGGGGGCGTTTTGTATCTGCCCGCTTTTATGTGATGAGGGAGAGCCCATACCTGCCTGTTCTACGAAAGAGGGGAAGGGCCGACGGACGAGAGACGGCGTGTCTTAAAAAGCGGGTTGATCGCTCTTCAAAACGGTTAAACGGATACTTTGAGTTACGCCCGGAACGGCCGCCCCGAATGAATAGGGCAGGCAGGTAAATGGGCTGTGATCGCTTTTATGTTAAAATCCTCCAATGAAAAAATCCACAATGAAATCCAATCTGCGGGGGCGGAGGCCGAAACCAAAACCGCTCGATATGGGGAAGATAAAGACCGTACCGCTGGCGGGAAGGAAATCCAAAGTGGAAATCGGACTGTCCGCCGGACCCGTGCCGGCCGGCAGCCTGTTTGCGGATTTCTGGCGGAGCCTGCCCGATGTCCTGGCCGCCGGGGCCTTGAAGGCGGTGGTGGAAAAAATAGCGCGGGCGCGCGAGAAGGACAGGCCCGTCGTTCTGGGAATGGGGGCGCACCCCATAAAGGCCGGTCTTTCGCCCGTCATCATAGACCTGATCGAACGCGGGATAATAACGGCCGTCGCCACCAACGGGGCCGCCATAATCCATGATTTCGAGCTTGCCTTCATAGGGCGGACTTCGGAGGACGTGGCGGAGGAGCTTTGCAAAGGTACGTTCGGCATGGCCAGGGAGACAGGCGTTAATCTTAACCGGGCCGTCAAAAACGGCGTCAAAGACGGCCTCGGGCTGGGAGAGTCCGTCGGCAGGGCCATAAGCAGGGGCCGTTTCCCTTACAAGGAGAAAAGCATTTTCGCCCGGGGATACGGGCATGGGATTCCGATGACCGTGCATGTCACGATGGGGGCCGATATAATCCACATGCACCCTTCCGCGGACGGGGCGGCGACCGGAGAGGCCAGTCTGAGGGATTTCAGGCTCTTCGCTTCCGTGCTCGCGGGGCTCGATGGCGGCGTTTACATCAACCTTGGCTCGGCCGTCGTGCTGCCGGAGGTTTTTCTGAAGGCCCTGACCGTCGCCAGAAACCTGGGCCACCGGACGGAAAACATAACGACCGTGAACATGGATTTCATCCAGCACTACAGGCCAAGGGAAAACGTCCTCAGAAGACCTACCATCCGGGGCGGCGCCTCTTACGCGCTGACCGGACATCACGAGATAATGTTGCCGCTTCTTGCCGCCGGGATAATCGAATTCCTGGATGGGCGGGGAGGGAATAAAGTCCAGCTTTAAGAATTAACTTGAAATTAGCCGTTTTAATGTGAAATAATCTTTCGTCTCGATGACGAAAAATGTACTTGTAATAGAGAAGGAATTTGATGCCGCAAGGCAGATAGCAAAGGCCCTCGAAGCCGAAGGCTACTTCGTTTTTACGGCCTCCTCGGCGGAGGCCGGTCTTGTGATGGCAAGGAGAGTAAAACCCTCTCTTATCTTCCTGGATCTCCCGGTTAAAGACGCCGGGGGGATAGAATTCCTGAACAGGCTGAGAGCAGTGGAATTCCTGCGCAAGGTGCCAATACTTCTTCTCATCGAAAAAGAACAGGAATACGAGCCCGGGTTGCGGGACTTATACGGCATAGTCAATTTTGTAAGGACGCCTGTGAATGATGCCGAGGTCATCGCCAAGAGCAAGGCAACACTGGAGGGCATATCCTCCGGCGCACAGGACAACGGACCCTTTTCCTCCGATGAGGAAGAACTCGCCGGTGAGGAAAGCCCCGCCCCTCATGCGGATAACCCTGATGAGGATAACATTGTAAGACTTTCCGCGGAGGCGTCGAATGAGGCGGAGACCCATGCGGCCCCCCCGGCGGATTTTTCAGCGGATTTTTCAAACCCGCCTGAAGACGTGCCGGATGCGGGTTATGAGATACCCGATGAAGACATGAACGGGCTGGCCGTCGAAGGGTATTTAGCCGGGGGTGAATATGAGCCGCCCCCGGCGGCTATCCATCCGGAAGAAGCGGAAAGCCGGGTTGAGGGACAAGGTGAAGAAGCTGAAATCTGGAGGATGGACCGATCCGGTCTGGACCGTGATGATTTGGACCGCGACGGGCTGGACCGTGCGGGGCGGCCGGAACAGGACCAATTGGCCGGGCCTGAGATTTCAAGTGGGGCGAAGACCACGGCGGATGCCGGGGCGGACGCCCGCGGGTCCGGGTTTGCGGCCCGGATTGAGCGGGCGATGAGCAGCCAGAAGAATCTTTTCGGAGAAAAGGATATGGCGACTCCGTCCAGCGGGGAGGAAAAGAAGATCGAGGGTAAAAAGAAAGGGGCCGGATCTGGCATGGAAGAAGAAAAAACAGACGGGCAGACCGGAGGCGGCCTGCCTCCAATTAACGAAGACGAAGGCGGACTGCCACCAGTTAACGAACGGACAAAGAATAAAAAAAGTACGAGGAAAAGTCTTGTGCTTGTACTGGCGGTTGTGCTTCTGGGGGCCGCGGCCTCTTTTGTCTTTTTCATGCACTTCCCGCCCGGGAAAAAAGCGAGTCCCTTTGTCCGGACGAGTGAAGGACAGCCCGTGATAATAGAACAAAATACCCCGGCATTCGTCGCCACTTCAGACGCCCCGGACGCCCAGCCGTCCGCCAATGCGCCGTCTGCCGGCCAGCCGTTAGCCGCCCAGCCGTTAGCCGCCCAGCCGGCTGCGGGGGCCCAAAGGCCTGAAAGGCTTGTTAAGCCCGAAACGCCTGTTAAGCCTGGGAAGCTTGTAAGGCATGAAAAAATTGCCCGCGCGAGAGGCGGCAAAAACGGGAAAATAAAAATCGGAGCGAGACACCCGGCCCACGGTTTTCAGGCCTCGCAGGCCTCGCAGGCCTCGCCGCGCCGCCGCGCCCATTCGTTGCAGGTAGGGGCCTTTTTGAGCCGGGCAAACGCACTCAAGCTGGCCGGAAAACTTAAGTCCGAGGGATTTCATGCATATATCGGGAAATCATCGAAAAACGGCAAACCTCTTTACAGGGTGCTGGTCGGAAAGTTCAGATCGCTTCGCGATGAGAGGACCGGTTTCGAAAAACTGAAGAAAAGGGGATTTAAACCCTTTCCTTTTCAGAGATGAACCTACCTCAAAATTGACTTTAAAGGTGCATTAGATGTGCTTTTCCCGTCATTCCGGGCTTGACCCGGAATCCGGCGGCGTTGTCCTTTTTCCGGGAAAGTCATCCCGCCACAGGCGGGACTGGAGTTTACCCCGTACCGCGATATAATATCTATCGGGATGCGGGGCCGGTATGACTCCAAACACCTTAACAGGACTCCACATTTGATGCATTCCTCAATTGACGCAAATTTCCGTGCAAATGCGGTAAATTCAAGCTCTTTCAGGCTTTCATCTACAATTTGTTCGCAACGATAAAGTTTATAAGGCAGAGGATGCTATTCAAAAAACAGCATTCGCTCTAAAGTTGTGACGACGAGGTTTCCCAGGTTGTTGAGGTCGTAACCGCCTTCCAGCACGAAGACGGCCGGCGCACCCGGGGCCGCGGCCAGTATGCCTTCCGTAATTCCCCTTATACCCTCTTCGGATACGTTTATCGAGGCCAGGGGGTCCCCGCTGTATATGTCATAGCCCGCCGATACGAGGACGACGTCCGGCTTGAACCGCGCCATCAGGGGCGGAAGCAAATCCTGATAGACCCTCAGGTATTGTTTTACCCCGGAACCCGCCGCCATCGGAACATTGTAGGTCGCGCCGGTCCCGGCTCCCACGCCCCGCTCGGAATCCGCGCCGGTGCCGGGGTAGAACGGGTACTGGTGGGTGCTGAAGTAGAAGACGGAGGGGTCTTCATAGAAGATGTGCTGGGTGCCGTTTCCGTGATGGACGTCGAAATCCACGATGAAGACCCGCTTGAATCCGAATCCCTGGGCCGCCCTTGCCCCGACCGCCACATTGTTGAAGATGCAAAAACCCATGGCGCGGTCTTTCTCCGCATGGTGGCCCGGCGGTCTTATCGCGCAGAACGCCCTGTCCAGCTCGCCTGCTTTTATCAGGCGCAACGCCTCGATAACGGCGCCCGCGGCGAACAGGGCGGCCTCATACGAACCCGGGGATATATAGGTGTCAGGGTCGAAATAGCCGGTGAAACCGGCCACCCTCCGGACATATTCCGGGTCGTGCACCGCCTCGATCTCGCGCGGGTCCGCCTTCCGCGGTTTTTGATGGATGAGCCTGCCGCCCACCGCGGATTCCCGGACGGCCCTGGCTATCGCCACCAGCCTTTCCCCGCATTCGGGGTGCCCGGCCGGGGTCTCATGCCTTAAAAATATTTCGTCATAAAAAAATCCCACCCTTTTCACGTCCTTAAAGTATAGCCCAATTCAAACGCCAAGTGACAGGCTCCGGGCGCCCCGGTAATGGGTCAGTTTGATTAATGCAGGCCGGGCCCGGCGTTGTCCGGCAAAACGCGAACTGACCCGCTGCCAGCAGCCTCCGCGCCTTTGGCGCGGGGTTCCGGACACCACCCTTTTCCGCCCGTGATTTGCCTTTGAAAATAACGTTAAACCGGTTGCTTCCGTTTATAGGCCTATAAAAAAAACAGTTTTGACCTAACTTAAAAAAGTGTGTTATTTTTATATACTCTGGAGTTTACGGATTGTCCGAAAAAAAACTAAAAAACTAAGGAGTCCAAAGGATGCTCATCATAGGCGAGAAACTAAGCATAATAGCCAAAAGGG
>JAJYGJ010000164.1:0-3532 GCA_021790695.1 Nitrospirota bacterium
TTTTTTTGACAAGCTGAAGAAACGACTGGAAAAGACGAGAAGCGCCCTTGTGGGCGGCGTTGACAACATATTTTCCGGCGGGAAGCCGGTAGACGAGGAAACACTTGAGGAGCTTGAAGAACTGCTCATCTCCTCGGATATCGGGGTCAGGACCGCCTCTGAGATCACGGATTCGATGAGGCAAAGGGAAGGCGAGATCAGGAAAGCGGGCTCGCCCAGGGATTTTCTGAAGGCGCGGATGCTGGAGCTGCTGGGCAAGCCGGCGCCGCTTGTGGTATTCGGCGAAAAACCCTTCGTAATCCTCACCGTGGGCGTAAACGGCACGGGAAAGACCACAACCATTGGGAAACTGGCCGCGAGGTTCGCGGGCGAGGGCCGGTCTGTGATGCTCGCCGCTTCCGACACCTTCCGGGCGGCGGCGATAGAACAACTGGAGATATGGGCCCAAAGGGCCGGGGCGCAGATAATAAAACAGCAGACGGGCGGCGATCCGGCCGCCGTCGCCTTTGACGCCGTGGAAGCGGCAAAAAAGAGGGGGACCGAAGTGGTGATAGTTGACACGGCCGGCAGACTGCACACGAAAGCCCCCCTGATGGAAGAGCTGAAAAAGATAAGAAGGGTCATACAGAAGGCGATGCCGGACGCGCCCCAGGAAACACTGCTCGTGGTGGACGCCACCACCGGCCAGAACGCGCTCAGGCAGGCGGAGCTTTTCAACCAGTGGGTGGAGATTTCCGGCGTGGCCCTGACCAAGCTCGACGGGACCGCAAAGGGCGGGATCGTCTTTACCATAAAGCGCGAGCTTGGCATCCCGATAAAACTCATCGGCATAGGGGAAGGGACGGACGACCTCCAGGATTTCGATCCCCGTCAGTTCATAGAGGCGCTTTTCGGGTAAGATACCGGGTTATAAAATTGAAGAACCCGCGGCGGAGACCGCGGGGGTTCTTAATGCAAGGAAATTTTTTATTTTTATTATTTGCTCGCTTGACCCCGTGGCAAGACCACGGGGAATACGCTCGCTGTCCATTTAATTTGTGTCTATCAGGAAAGGAGGGCTTTGTCATATGATCATAAAGGGAAGGGTATGGAAATTCGGGGACGATGTGGACACGGACGCGATTATCCCGGCCAGGTATCTGAACACCTCCGACCCCGCGGAGCTTGCAAGGCACGTCATGGAGGACGCGGACAAGGACTTCGCGAAGAAGATGAAGGCCGGCGACATAATCGTCGCCGGAAAGAATTTTGGCTGCGGTTCCTCCAGGGAGCACGCCCCTTTGGCGATAAAGGCCTCCGGCATAAGCACCGTCGTCGCCAAGAGCTTCGCCCGCATATTCTTCAGAAACTCCTTCAACATAGGGCTTCCCATATTCGAGTGCCCGGAGCTGCCCGAAAACACGGCCGGGGGCGACGAAATAGAGATAGACACCGATCGGGGCCTCATCCGCACGGCACGGGGGGAATTCCAGGCCAATCCCATCCCGCCTTTCATGCGCGAGCTTATAGAGGCCGGGGGACTCGTTGAATGGACCAGGCAAAAAATGGCCGCGGGCAAAAAATAATAAAATAAAAACCCTTATGGAGGACGCGCGCTGACATGAAATTGAAAACTTACAAGATCGCGTTGATACCGGGCGACGGGACCGGCCCCGAGGTTATAGCGGAGGGCAAAAAGGCGCTTGATGCGGCGGCCGGACGGTTCGGCTTCAAGCTGGACTATACGCATTACGATCTGGGGGGCGAACGGTACCTTAAAACCGGCGAAGTCCTGCCTTCGGGCGTCCTGGAGGAGCTTAAGCGCCACGACGCCATACTGCTGGGCGCGATTGGGCACCCGGACGTAAAGCCGGGCATCCTGGAAAAAGGCATCCTGCTGGAGCTTCGCTTCAAGCTGGACCAGTACATCAACCTCCGCCCTGTAAAACTCTATCCGGGCGTGGACTGCCCGCTCAAGGGCAAGGGCCCGGACGACATCGATTTCGTCGTCATCAGGGAAAACTCCGAGGGTCTTTACGCGGGGGCCGGCGGCACGCTCAAGAAAGGCACCCCCGACGAGGTTGCGATACAGGAGTCCATAAACACGAGAAAGGGCGTGGAGAGGTGCCTCAGATACGCCTACGAATTCACCAGGAAGAGAAACAGGCGGAAAAAACTCACCCTTTGCGGAAAGACGAACGTCCTCACCTTCGCCTTCGATCTCTGGGAGAGGGCCTTCCGCGAGATAGGGACCGGATACCCGGACATAAAAGCGGACTACGCGCACGTTGACGCCATTACGATGTGGTTTGTGAAAAACCCCGAGTGGTTCGACGTTGTCGTCACGGACAACATGTTCGGAGACATCATCACCGACCTGGGGGCGATGATCCAGGGCGGCATGGGGATCGCCGCCGGCGGCAACATCAACCCCGAAGGCGTCTCCATGTTCGAGCCTATCGGGGGCTCGGCCCCCAAATACAAGGGCCAGAACGTCATAAACCCCCTGGCCGCGATATGCGCCGCGGGGATGATGCTCGAACACCTGGGCGAAGAGAAGGCCGCCCAGGCGATAGAGGCCGCGGTGATCGAGGTGACCGGAAAACATATAAAAAGCCTGGCCGCGGGCCGGATGGGCATGGGCACATCGGAAGTGGGCGACCTGACCGCCAGGATAACCTCCGGCGCCGCCATATAAGGCGCCCGGGCCGCAAAAGAAAGTCCGGGCACCCGGACCGGACTGGTCCGGCGGGGCGCCCGGACAAAGCTGAGGAGGAAAGAAGACAGCGAGTGAGCCTGTCTCTGATTTAAATATACAGAAAAAGTTTGATGAAAAATTGAAGCGCGAATGAATACATTATGAAGATTCTAAAACCCGCAAAATTGGAACCTGTCTCAAAATTGCATTTTCCGGACCATTCCGGCCATTGATTCCGATTCATTCCGGCCGGCTGTTCCTATTCATTCCGGCCACCCATTCCAGAGCAATCTGGCCACTACGGCAGGAGGAAACTTCGACTTCTCCCCCAAACATGCACTGCAATGCCTTCCCGGACTCCACACCGCTGCGTTTTGCCATAGGGTAAGGACTTCATTTAGAAACAATCGCCTTTCTAAATTTAGATTCGGTTGGGATTTCCCCTTCAAAATGACACTTTCGAATGGGCGCGGAGGATGCGAGAATACGCCTTAAACACTACATCCCGGTATTTTGTTATAATGCCGCAGTTATAACCGGAAACATTGATGATGTGGTCAGGGCATAAAAGAGCATTGACTGTGTTCCCCTCGCCCTGTGGGAGAGGGCTAGGGTGAGGAAAAATATTGGAAAATGGTCCCTATTTTCCTTCCAAAATTTGAAACTCAATTGGACTGAGGGTGGACAAAAATAACGAGGAAGGCAAGTCATCATGCCGATCAAGAGAATAAACTGGAAAGAAATAATTGATAGCCGCCGTAAAGAAAACTTTGTGGGACGTGCTGATTACCTTCACTCATTTTCCAATAACTTTCATTCAGAAGTGCCCAATTTTTTACTCTTTTCTGTTACTGG
>JAJYGJ010000164.1:3542-11686 GCA_021790695.1 Nitrospirota bacterium
CAATTTCAGAGTATCGTCACTTCCCCATCGATTAATGGACTAACGATGCTTTGCGACGAAAATCAACTTTCTCCAGTCTCGGTAATGGGTTATATCGCAGAAAAACTGGCGAGTGTAGATATTAGGAATAAGGAATTTGATGAGCGCTATAAGACCTACCGTACCTGTCGAGAAGAAATCGAAGGTGATCCAAAAGCCCCACGAGGAGCACTCAATCTCGTAGTTCGAGGCATGACTGACTTTGCTATTAAGGCGGCGCGGCGAACACCGGGAGTTGGTGTGTTTGCAGAATATGTGAATGAAAAGGAGGCAGGTGAGGCGCTGACGCAGGGGATCAGTTATCTCATTGATCGCTTTAGAAACAAAGATGAGGTGCAATTGTTGCGTGAGCCTGAGAAGATATTGACACCTCTATTCATGAGCTTGCTCAATGCAGCTTGTGCTAAACACCGCGTAGTATTGATGTTTGATGTATTTGAACGCACTTATGAAGCTCTTGAACCGTGGCTAATAGAATGTCTCAACTTTAAGTATGGTGAATGTGACTCGTACCTGACCTTTGTTATTAGTGGTCGCGACCAACTAGACCAGCACTGGACCGAAATCGCAAGCTCCATTTGTCATATAAATCTGGAACCATTTATACAAGAAGAGACACGGCTCTATTTGGCCAATCGTGGCATAATCGAGGAATCAATAGTAACCCAAATTCATGAAGACACTGGCGGCTTGCCTGTCTTAATAGAGTTATTGGCTGGAACCAACCCAAAACCAGGTCTGCCTTTACCTGATATAAGCAGGGACGCTGTGAAGCGTTTTCTGCAGTGGATTCCCGAAGAAGAAAGGCGGCGCGTTGCGCTATTGGCTGCTGTACCTCGTCAGTTCAATCTTGATATTTTGAGCGCCTGTCTCGGAACCGATGCCGCGAGCCTGTTCAACTGGCTCTCCACGCAAAGCTATATTCGAACGAATACGAAACGAGGATGGTTCTACCATGAAAAAGTACGTGAACTAATGTTGCGATACTTGCATAATATGACCCCTCGCGACTTAGAGGCAGCCCATAAGCGATTGGTAATCTTCTTCGAAGCACAGCAGGATCGGCTAAATTTAAATGGTATGTCTGCATCTGGCCGTGCGTGGCGCAGATTGGAGGTGGAAAGAGTCTACCACTTGCTGAGCGAGCAGCCTATTGGAAATATTGGAAGGGCTGTGAATGCGTTTCTTTCAACATCAGGAAGTGCGTGTCTGTTTAGTGAAAATATTCCTAACGCATGTAAGCAAGTGGGGCGAGAAGTTGTGTCACGAGAAGTTCAAGAGTGTGCTAGTACATTAGTCGATTTCTATAAGGCCTACAAAGGAAATGAGCACGAAGTGCTCTTGCGTATCGCCAACTTGCTTTCTAAGAGGACTGATCTAGATCAGAAAGCACAATATGCTCTTTTTGCTCGGCGGGGCGAGACGTATAGGCTAATGGGCCAATATTCTGAAGCACTCTCTGATTTCAATCGAGCAATTGAATTTACGGAAGGCTGTTGGGCGGTTGCTCAGCGTGGGCAAACTTATCTGAAGATGGGGGAGCATGAAAAAGCCCTATCTGATTTCAATCGCGTTCTTTTAACAAAAGAGGCGTGTTCACGTACAATTGTACTCCGTGGGGAGACATATAGGCTGATGGGAAGACATGCGGAGGCATTAGCTGACTTTGACCGAGCCATTGAGTTGGACAAACAGTCTCATTCTGCTTACGAACAAAGAGGTGTTTTATTGCGGGCTATGGAGCGCTATGAGGAGGCCGTGAGTTCACTGACGGAAGCGTCTAGGATTAAGCCTGAATGCGCTGTGTGTTTTGCCAAGCGTGGGGAAACATATCAACGGATGGGCAGGTACTCTGATGCGTTTGCCGACTTCGATAAAGCAATAGCGTTGGATAGCCAAGATCACTTGCTTTACGAACGGCGGAGCTTTTTTTTGCAAACTTCAAACCGTTATGAGGACGCGGTGAATTCTTTCACGGAGGCGCTGAAAATAAAGCCGGATTGCACTACTTGTATTCACGAGCGTGGAATAGCATATCGGCTGCTTGGTAAATATCCCGAGGCACTGGCCGACTTTGAAAAAGCCGTGGATCTCGAAGCCGTGAATCTCAAAAATAAAGCAACTAATCTATCGTGGAGAGGTGAGATGCGGAGACGCTTGTGTAGTTACGACGAAGCGATGAAGGATTTAACCTTGGCAATACAATTGGATCCAGAGAATGATAGCTTCCCTCGATCAAGACGTGTAGCGCTCTACATGGCTATGGGCGATTATGATGCAGCAAATTCTGATTTAGACATAGTCAAACAAAACCGATCGGAGGATGTTGCTAACATTTACAACAAAGCGATAGCTTTCTCTTTAAGTAGTCAACATAGTGCGGCAATTGCATCGCTGAAGCAGGCTATCCATAAAGGCCCAGTAGCAAGAAGCTATGCACTTACTGATGATCTTTTCGAGTCGCTTAAACACATGCCTGAATTCCAAGAATTGATGAACGTGCCAGGACAAGTTGAGTGAGAGCATTGCAGAGAAAAATGAAACAGCGCCAGTTTTCTATAATACAACCAGTATTTGCCACATTATGATCCTTCAGCCAGCGCGGGCTTTAGGTCGTAACATGCTAAAAATGTAAGTATCTGCTTTCATCAAGACTTTCTGGACGAAATCTCGTCCTGGAAAGGCGGGCATGAAAAGCACACTTTCTACCGGTAACCTTACATCGCCGGAAACGGCACGAATGTCTGTTTGTCGGTGAAATCCGCGCGGGAAGCCCCACCCCAGGCCCGCCCAAGAGTGCTGGAGCCGGTGGTGGCCAGTTTGGATCGGAATCAGTGGCCGGAATAAATCGGAATAGGCGGCTAATCGGCCGGAATCGGTGGCCGGATTCACCGGAATACGCACAAAATTGATTCCGAAGCGAAAGAGAGCGGAAATCACCCATTCCAGTCCCGCCAGGGCGGGACAGCCGGGAAAAAAGCGATTTTGAGACAGGTTCCAAAAAAGGAAAGGCCGGGGAGGGGCCCGGCCTTTCAGACCTGAAGAAAAGGGGGAATCCTTCTTCTTCTGGAATATATTTTAAGACCCCTTTTTGAAGAAAATTGGAAGAGAAAATGAATAAATCATGAGGATTTCCGTCTTCGCCAGAAGAAAAGCCCCAGCCCGGCCACGATCATCGCGGAGCTTAATACCTGGCCCATTGTGAACGGGCCTATTATGAAGCCGAGCTGGGGGTCGGGCTGCCTCAGGAACTCGACCCCGAACCTGAACACACCGTAAAGGATGAGAAAGGCCGCAACGAGCATCCCGCTTCTCTTCAGCCGGTCCTTGAGGAACCACAGGGCCGCGAAGAGCACCACGCCTTCAAGGAAAAATTCATAAAGCTGGGAAGGATGCCGCGGCACGTCGCCCCCCGCCGGGAAAACCATGGCCCAGGGGACGTTGGACGGCCTGCCGTAGAGCTCGCCGTTTATGAAATTGCCGATCCTTCCGAAGCCCAGTCCCGGCGGCACGGTGGCTGCGACGAGGTCCGCTATCTTCCAAAAATCCAGCTTGTATTTCCGGCAAAAAAGAACGCCCCCGGCAATAAGCCCCACGAGCCCGCCGTGAAACGACATCCCCCCCTGCCAGACGGCAAAGACCCTGAGCGGGTTTTCCATGTAATAAGGCAGGTTATAGAAGATCACGTAACCCACCCTGGCGCCGATCACAAGCGCCATTATGAGCCAGAAATACAGGTTTTCAACGACCTCGGCCGTGATCCCGCTGATATGCCTTTTCCTGACCTGATACTGAAAAAGCAGGTATGAGGCCACAAAACCCAGTATGTACATGACCCCGTACCATCTCACGGCGAACGGCCCGGCCTTGAATATCACGGGGCTCATGCGCGGGTAGGGTATCACCGGCGGCCCCTTCCCTCGGCCCTGAAGGCTGCGGCCAGGAACCCGTTGTCATCGCCGGCGAAAGACTCCAGGTGGACAGGGGCCTTGATCCTCCAGTTGGGATAGGCGTCGGTTGTGCCGGGCATATTGGGCTGCTCCTCCGATTGAAGCCAGTCTTCGAGGCTGGCCGCGACGAAAAGACAGGGCGTTCTGCCCAGGTGCCTGTATATGGCGAACATGAGTTCTTCGTTCATCCGGTCGGGTATCTCATAATTATCGGGGATAAGCCCCTCCTTTTTCAAGGCGTTCACTATTATCGCCTTGTCCCTTCTCCTTGCGGAAAGATCGTCCCTGTGGGCCTCTTCCGAGGGGTATAGAGAGAGGCGGCGCTTAATCGCGATGTCCTTTTCCGCCCAATAGCCGCAAAGGGTCGGCAGGTCGTGGGTGCTTACGGCGCAGAAGGCGCGCGGGGGAAAAAGACCGGGCGGCACAAGCTCGGCCGACGGATACAGCCTCTCGTAATAAAAAAGCCTGTAGGAGAGCATATTGCCGCCCATCAGGGTCTCGCGCACGCCGGACTCGACCGTCCCCAGGTCCTCGGCTATGATTACGGCCTTTCTTCTCCTGCTTTCGATTTCCAGTATCCCCATCAACTCCGCCGTGGGGTATTTTACGTATGCCCCCTGTTCCGGCTTCATGCCCTCCGGTATCCAGAACAGCCTGAAAAGACCCATGGCGTGATCGATCCTCAGCATCCCCGCGTGCTCCAGGTTCTTCCGGATGGTCTTTATGAAGAGCGCAAACCCGTTTTCGCGCATCCTCGATGGCAGGAACGGGGGAAACCCCCAGTTCTGGCCTCCCCGGCTGAATTCATCCGGCGGGGCGCCGGCGGCCACCCCGACAGCGAGAGAGTCCCTGAAATTCCATTCGTCCGATCCCCCGCTCATGACACCCACGGCAAGATCGAAATAGAGCCCGGCCCGCATTCCTCTTTCGGCAGCCCGGCGCGAAAGCGAGCCGATCTGATCCTCGATGAGCCACTGGACGTATATGTGAAAGAGGACCTTCCGGGGCTCCTTTTCCCTGAATGAGAGGGCCGCCGCGCCGCCGGAGTCCCTGAAATCCGCGGGCCAATCCCTCCAGTTCAAGCCGTACATGTCGCTCAAGGCCATGAAAGTCGCATAGCCCAGGATGTCGCCCCCTTCCTTTTTTTTGAAGGCCTCAAGGGCGCGGCCCCTCGCCGTGCGCTTCAGATAATGCCTCTCGTGAAATATCCGGAACATCTCCTTGAGGACGCGCAGCTTCAGGGCGTGAATCCCCCGGTAATTGACGTACTTTCCGCGCCGGTGCGAGAACATTTCCGCCTCCAGGGCCTCCCTGCCGATTGAACCCGCCGCCTCGGCGAATTCCGGCGCCCCCTCCAGGTCCAGGAACAGAAAATTCCGGTAGAGCCTGCTTACCGGAGAATACGGGCTCACCCTGCCGGGCAGCGCTATCGAGTGCAGCGGCAGTATGCCCACGAAATCCCCGCCCAGGCCGGCTATCCAGTCCACGAGGTCCCCCAGGTCCCTGAAATCCCCGATGCCCCAGTTGCGGCGGGAACGGATTTCGTGGAGGCCGAGCGTCATCCCCCAGGCCCTGTCGTACCCGTCCGGAAGAAAACACGGGCCGGGAGTGATTATGAGAAACGAATGGGCCTCCGTCTTGCTGCCGGGGCAACTGGCGACAACCGAAAGATTATAATAGCCTTCCCGGAGCGGTTTCAGCGGAAGGACGTATCTGCCGCATTTTCCCCGCGGCGTTTCCACGGCCTCCCGCGGGGCGAGGCGGATGCAAAACCTCTCCGCCTTCTTTTTCTCGTTCACAAGGACAAGGCGGAAAGAGGTCTCCGCGGTGCAGCCCGGCAGAAAAACCGTCATATCGATGCCTGCGCCGGCGAGCGCAACCACGGAGGGCTCAAGGACCGGGGGCAAAAGCCTTTTTTCAAGCTCCAGTCTCATTGCCTCATCGCTTTTTACCGGCAGTCCCATTGCCTCCAGAAGGGCCTTCTTGGTCTCGATGGAAACCTCGTGGCGGTTGCCCCATATATCGAAATAATGGGGCTCAATGCCCATCAACCGGGCCAGCTCATGGACAACTGATTCTTCCATTACCGGAATATCGGTCCCATCCCGCTCATCCCGCCCCGCCTGCGGGAGATTTTCCGAGAAATAAGGGGAAATCGCTGAAGATGTCTTTCAAAAAGATCACCTGCCTTCCGTTTTCCACGGATGAGGCCGCCCCCCCGCCCGTAAAGACGTCCTCGAACCGGAGCGTCTTTGCGGCCGGCAGCACAATGCGCGTGTCTTTCCACACGGCCTCGCCAACCGGCAGGGCGCCCGGCGCCGCAAGCCCCACAAAAAACCTGGGCGCGCAGGCCATGACGGCGCGGCCGTTTTTCTCCTCAAAGGGCCCTTTTGTCCTAAGGAAGGCGCACAGGTGCCCGCTTTTTTCCCCCTCGGCCTCGAGCGGAAAGTACTGCCCTCCGGCGAACACGTCCATGAAAGCCTTCCTGAAACCAAGCGCCTTCCAGGTGACATAAAGTTTTATGCGGGAATCCGCCATGGAGCCCAGCAGTTCCCTGCAAAGCGCGATCTTCCCCCCGGAGGCCTCCGCGGCCCTCAGCTCTTCCAGCATCCGGGCCCTTGCCGCGTAATCGACCTGGCCGCGGTTGTCGGGGTCCACGAGGGTAAGGCTCCACAATTCAGTGCCCTGGTAGAAATCCGGCACCCCGGGGCTGGCGGCCTTCAAGAGCACCTGGCTCAAGGAGTTGAACATCCCGTACCAGGCGGCTGTTTTCGCAAAGGAGACGAACTCCGTCAAAAAGGGGTCGGCGGACTGGTCCCTTGCGGGCTGGCCGGCGGACCGGGGACGCTCGCCGGGGGCATCATGCCCGGCATGCCCCAGTATGCGGTCTATGAACGTTGCAAGGGCATCTTCATATTCCTTATGAGGGCTTATCCAGCTCGTATTCACCTTGGCCTCGCGCGCGGCCTTGAGCATGTACCGCTTTATCCTTTCGCGGAGGCCGCCGGGGGCCGGGGCGCTCGCATTCGCGTCCTGCGGCCATATGCCGACCATGATCTGATAGAGATGGTACTCCTCGTTGCCGTCCGGAACGGACTTGCCTTCGATGGACAGTTTTTTCTTCCTGTTGGCCCGCTTCCATCTTCCAACGGCGTCCCGCCAGGCGCGGGGCATCTCGGTAAGGACGTTTATCCGCGCGCGGACGTCCTCGCTCCTCTTGGAATCATGCGTGGAAGTGGCCGTCATCGAACAAGGCCAGTGCCGGTTGCTGTTCCTCTCGGCGTTCTGCGCGTGAAAGGATTCCATCGACGCGCCGAACCTGTCGGGCGAGCCTCCGACCTCGTTCAGGGAAAGAAGCCGGTTATAGACGTAAAAGGCCGTGTCCTCGAGCCCCTTTGCCATCACGGGCCCCGTCTGCTGCTGGAACCTCATCGTGAAGTCAAACCACCCCGCGCGTTCCTCCAGGGAAAGCTCCTCGGGGTATTCGAGCATAAGCACACGCCGTATGAAATCGAATATCTGCGCGCTCGTAAACGGGTTCAGTCTCCGGGCGCGGTTGACGGCCTGTTCTATGTAGCGCCGGTCCCTCTCGGCCACGCCGGCGGAGCTTATGTATGTCCTGTAAACCGGAAAGCAGGCTATCACCTCGACAAGCGCCTTCGTGAGGGACAGGAAGGTGAAATCCCTCGTGAGCCTCGATTTTTCGGACAGCATGTAGAGCCTGTGGCCCAGGATGTTTATCTCGCCCGACATGGAGGATTCGACTATGAGTTTTTTGGCCTGGTAGGAAAAACCGGCGAAATTTATCTTCTGCCCCATGAACCGGAAATAGATGTCGTCCATGATCCTTGCGTTTTCCTCCCGCACGAATATCCCGTTCAGGCAATTCATGAACGCATACCCGGTCGCGCCGAATATGGGCCAGTCCTCCGGTATCCGCTCCCCTCTTAAAAGAATCTTTTCGCCCACGATGTAAAACGGAAGGGCCGGGGGCGCCTTCAAAAGCTCTTTTTCGACCGACTGCGCCATCGCCTGCCTTTCGGCCTCCGGGACATCGCCGGGAATACGCGCGATGAAGGCCTTTTCCTGAAGGGTCCGCAGGTATTCGGCGGGGTCATAAAGGCCGTCCAGGTGGTCAATCCTCAGGCCGGTTAT
>JAJYGJ010000002.1 GCA_021790695.1 Nitrospirota bacterium
AAGGCGATGGAATTCGGGTTCAAGACGGTGGCCTGCGCCTCCACGGGCAACCTGGCCCACTCGGTATCGGCGCTGGGCGCGCGCTCGGGCCTTGAGCGGTTCGTCTTCATACCGGCATCGCTCGAGCAAAGCAAGATCGCGGCCTCGATCGTCTATTCGCCGCACCTTATCGCCGTGGACGACAATTACGACGACGTAAACCGGCTTCGCAGCGAGATAGCAAACAGGCACAAGTGAGCCTTTATCAATATAAACATAAGGCCTTACTACGCCGAGGGCTCAAAGACCCTGGGGCTGGAAATACTGGAGCAGATGGGCTGGAGGGCCCCGGACAACGTGGTGGTCCCCTGCGCGAGCGGCTCCCTGCTTACGAAGGTCTGGAAGAGCTTCAAGGAGGCCGCGACGATTGGGCTCATCGACGACGTCCGCACGAAGGTCTTCGCGGCCCAGGCCGCCGGGTGTTCGCCGATTGTGACGGCCATAAGGAAGGGGACGGAGATCATCCTCCCGGTGAAACCCGACACGCTGGCCAAATCTCTTGCCATCGGCAACCCCGCGGACGGCTATTATGCCTGGCGGGTGGCGCGGGAGACCGGCGGAGGCGGCGAGGACGCATCCGACCTGGAGATGATAGAGGCGATAAAATTGCTTGCCGCCACGGAGGGTGTCTTCGCGGAAACGGCCGGCGGTGTCACCCTTGCCGCCGCCAAAAAACTTGTCGAGTCCGGCAGGATAGAAAGGGACGCGAGCACGGTGGTTTGCATAACCGGCAACGGCCTGAAGACCCAGGAGGCCCTGGCGGGGCATACTGCCGCCGTGCACCGCATAAAACCGAACATGGCGGCTTTCGAGGACCTACTTAAAGGAATAGGGAGGTGATGTAAATGTCCGTTAGGGTAAGGATACCCACCCCGCTTCAAAGGATCGCAGGCGGAAAAGAAGAGGTCGAAACCGCGCCCGGCAGGATCATCGACATAGTGGGCGAACTGGACAGGCGGTTTCCGGGGATCGCCGAAAGGATATCCGAGGGGGGAAAGATAAGGAGGTTCGTCAACGTGTACGTCAACGAAGAGGACATACGCTTTCGGGAAGGCGAAAACACGGTCGCGAAAGACGGGGATGAAGTCTCCATAGTGCCGGCCATCGCGGGAGGGGGGGCAATGACGGAATGAGAAAACGGGTAAGACTCACGTTTCCCCAGCACCTTATAAAGGAGCCGGTCATCTTCAGGATGGCAACGCAGTTCAACGTCATGCCAAACATAAGGCGCGCCAGGGTGACCGAGACCGTGGGCGAGATGGTCCTTGAGATGGAAGGCGGCGAGGAAGACCTGGCAAGGGGCATCGATTATCTGAAGGCGCAAGGCGTACAGGTGGAGCTTGTCGAGGGCGACATAGTAGAATAGAACGCCGGGGTGGAGTGGATGCCCCTGTACAAATGGGAAGCCCCTGAAGGATTTCGGGCCGTTTCAAAGGCGAAAAGCCCGGCAGGCGGGGGCTGGTATTTTCGGGGAAGTTGAAGCGATATGGACGTCACGGGAAGAATAGAGGAGCGGATATCTTGAAATATGTA
Organism: Nitrospirota bacterium; assembly: GCA_021790695.1. Classification (GTDB taxonomy): domain Bacteria; phylum Nitrospirota; class Thermodesulfovibrionia; order Thermodesulfovibrionales; family JdFR-88; genus JAJYGJ01. The sequence continues at coordinate 1,573 of JAJYGJ010000002.1, forward strand.
ATCCTCCTGGGCGACGGCATGGCGGACCGCCCGGTGGAGGCGCTTGCCGGCAGGACCCCGCTTGCGGCCGCGTTTACGCCCAACATGGACAGGCTGGCAAAAGAAGGCGCCTGCGGCGCGGCCATGACCCTTCCGGAGGGCCTGCCCTCCGGCTCCGATGTGGCTAACCTGGGCATCCTGGGTTACGACCCCGTCAGATATTACACCGGCCGCGCGCCGCTCGAGGCGGCCAGCATGGGAATAACGCTTGGCAGCGCGGATGTGGCCTTCCGGTGCAACCTGGTGACGCTGAAATTCAACCGGGAAAAGACCAGGGCATGTATGGAGGACCACAGCGCGGGGCAGCTTTCAACGGAGGAGGGGCGCATCCTCATAGAGGATTTAAACCGCGCGCTTGGCTCGGAGAAGGTGAGGTTCTATCCGGGGGTAAGCTACCGGCACCTGATGCTGCTTAAAGGCGGCAACCCGGGCGGCCCCCCCGGCACCCCGGCAGCGCGCCCGAACGGCGGCCCCGGGCTGGAGTGCACCCCTCCGCACGATATCCTTGGCCGTGAGATAAGCGAGTACCTGCCGCATGGCGCGGGCGACGATGCCATAAGGGACTTGATGCGCGCCAGCGTGGACGTGCTTGAACGGCATCCCATAAACAGGCGGCGCGCGGCTGAGGGCAAGAGGCCCGCCAACAGCATCTGGCTGTGGGGGCAGGGCGGAAAGCCGGAGTTACCCCCTTTTGCCGGGCTCTACGGGTGTTCGGGCGCGATGGTCTCCGCGGTGGACCTTGCAAAGGGGCTTGCGGTATCGGCCGGGATGAAGGTGATAGATGTCCCGGGCGCGACCGGCTACCTCGATACCAACTACGCGGGCAAGGCCGAATACGCAATGAGGGCCCTGCGCGAGGGCGCGGACCTTGTATATATCCACGTGGAGGCCCCGGACGAGGCCTCTCACGAGGGCAGCCTCGAACACAAGATAAAGGCGATCGAGGATTTTGACGCCCTTCTCGTGGGCGCCGTCATGAAGGGGATGAAGGAGTTCGGACGCTTCAGGGCGCTTCTCATGCCGGACCACGCAACACCGCTTCTGCTGAGGACCCATTCCAGGGACCCCGTGCCCTTCGTGATATACGACAGCGGTTTTCCCCCCGCCGGCGGGTCTGACGCCGCGCGCGGCGCGGCGGACCATTATGACGAGTCCATCCTGATGCTGGACGGGATAATGAGACTTCCGGCGCACAAAATAATGGGGCGTTTTCTGGAGCGTGTTTAATGAAACGGACGCCAGAACGCCTTTGCAATGAATGATTTCGAGATCGATCCCGGAGAGGAGAGGCTAGGATAAAAATGCTTTTGGTGCAGAAGTATGGAGGCACTTCGGTTGGGAGCCTTGAGCGGATAAGGGCTGTGGCCCGCAGGGTTTCCGAGGCGGCGCGCTCGGGGGCCAAGGTGGCCGTGGTGGTCTCGGCGATGTCCGGCGAGACGGACAGGCTCCTCAGGCTGGCCATGGAAATCTCCGAGCGGCCCGACGAGAGAGAGATGGACCTCCTTCTTTCCTCGGGCGAGCGCGTGAGCGCCGCGCTCACCGCCCTTGCCTTGCGGCAGATGGGTGTCACGGCGAGATCGTTTACGGGCCGGCAGTGCGGCATAATCACGGACGGGGCGCACACGAGGGCCAGGATAGAGACGATTTCCGCCGGGCGGCTGATGCGGGCGCTTGATCGGGGAGAGGTGGCCGTTATCGCCGGCTTTCAGGGGATTTCATCATCCGGGGACGGGGACGTGACCACCCTGGGAAGGGGCGGGTCCGACCTGACTGCGGTTGCCCTGGCCGCCGCCCTGAAGGCCGACCTTTGCGAGATCTACACGGACGTGGAGGGCGTCTATACGGCGGACCCCGGTATTGTGCCCGAGGCAAGGAAACTGGACCGGATTTCCTACGAGGAGATGCTGGAGTTGGCGAGCCTCGGGGCGAAGGTGCTTCAGACGCGCTCCGTGGAGTTCGCGAAGAAATACGGAGTGCCCCTGGTCGTCAGGTCAAGCTTCAACGATATGCCGGGGACGTACATCACAAAGGAGGATGAGGAGATGGAAAAGGTCCTGGTCTCGGGAGTCACGTGTGATAAAAACCAGTCCAAGCTGACCCTGCTCGGGGCGCCGGACAAGCCCGGCATAGCCAGCAGGCTCTTTTCTGAGATCGCCGGGGCCGGCCTCGTGGTGGACATGATCGTCCAGAACATATCCGCCGACGGCAAATCGGCGGATATCTCATTCACGGTACCCCGGACCGACAGCCGCAGGGCGGTGGAGATAACCGGCCGTCTGGCGCGCGACCTGGGCGCCAGGGGCGTTGACGTCAAGGAGGAGATATCCAAGGTCTCCATAGTCGGGGTCGGCATGAGGACCCACTCCGGCGTGGCCTCAAAGATGTTCGACGCGCTGGCCAGCCATAACATAAACATATTGATGATAAGCACCTCGGAGATAAAGGTCTCCTGCGTCATAGACTCCAAGTACGCCGAGCTTGCCGTGAGGGTGCTGCACGAGGCCTTCGGGCTGGAAAAGGCCGCATAGAGGACGGCGCGATTTCCTCGCTCTTTCGCTTGCCGCTTTGGCTTTTGAAACCTCTCCGACAGCCTTGAGGGCAGCGCCGGTTTCATAGTTTTTCCTTTTCCTTCGATTCCGCTCTCCAGCAGCCGATCCCCGTCTTTTTGTCTCCGGTTATTTTGCATTCCTGAAATTTTTTTGCATAAATGCAAATTTTTAAAAAAGCATTTCTTTTATTTTCAATGAGTTTGGGCTGGCATATTATATGCGTTCTCAGGGTAACAGCATAGAAAGGGGGTGCAAGAGATGAAAAGGAAGGTTGCAAACAAGGCGGTTCTTCTCGGAGTCGGGGCGGGGATTGCGATGTTCGCGGTTTACGGGCTCCTGCCTGGTTCAGTCTTTGGGGGGCTCGCGGGCTTAACCTTTGCCACCTGGCTGTTCGGTCATCCGTTGGGCTCGGGCATCCTGGCCAGGGTAATCCTGGCTGTGTCCACGCTGCTGGGCATAATGGGTTCCGGGATCATATTCGTGGCGGCGGGAAGCCTCACCGGCTGGTTTATCGGGACGGTGATCGATTTCATAGCCGCGCCGGAACCCGCAAAAGCCGGCGGGAAAATAAAAGTCAAGGAAGGCGCGATGCCGGACAGGTATATTATCCCTCCCGGCGTGGCAAGGGCTGACAAGGAAACTAGAGGTTGAAGCATGCCTTTAACGGGCTCTGGAGAATATCTCCGATGGATGCAAGAGCTGGCGGGGAAAATAAAAAGTTGAAGGAGACCCCAATGAAATTCATCGTAAGCAGGACGACCGTGTCCCTGACGGAAAACAGGAAGCCTTGCGATGAGGCGGTTGAAGAGGAACTGACCCCCCTCGATTACAGGACGGTCAGGAGCATCGATGAGGCGAAAAAGAAGATCTGGTTCAAGGACTGGTACGAGGGGGGCGTGAACCACAGGACTGAGGGCGGGATGATCGTGTGCGACAAACGGACCGGAGAAAAGCACTGGGTCGTGGACATCGATTCGCTCGACGAACTGCTGGCCTTCCAGAACAAGTACGGCGAGATAGAGATAGCATACAGCGCGCCCTTCAGGGAGACGGGCAGGGAGATAAGGATACTGGGCCCGCGGAAGAAGTGAATGGGAAAAAGGTTTCAAAGGCCAAGGAGGAGGTATGAAAATGGAAACTCGCGAGACGAAAAAGGTGGCGCTTTATATCGGGACTGGAGTGGGACTGGTGCTGTTTGCGCTCGTTGGGCTCTTGCCCGGGGCGCTGATCGGCGGGATAACGGGGCTCAAGATAGCCGGGATGCTGCTTGGTATCACGCACCAGGGGACCTTGCTTGCGCGCCTGATTGCGGCGGCGGGGATGGTGATAGGCGTCCTCGTGGCGGCCGTGGTCTTCATCTTCGGCATGGGGGCCATAGGCTGGGCGGGAGGAAGCGTCATGGAATCCCTTATTGCGAAGCGGGAAATAGCGAAAGAGCTTCTGAAGAGAGAAGGGGCGGCCTAGATGGTTTCGGTTTCCGGAACTTCGGGAAAAAGGGGCGCCCGGCGCCCCCCTCCGGTTCCAATGCAGATTGATGATTTTTTCTTCCATGTGAAATGGAAAAGGAGGAAGCGGGATGGAAAACCGTGAGGTCCAACTTTCAGATATAGTCAAGGGCGTTGCCGCTTCATTTGATTCGTCGTTTCCGGCCAACTGGTGGTCTAACGTCCTGGAGCACCTGTCGGGCAGAAAAATCTTCTACGTGCTGCTGGCCCTGAGCGGCCTTATAGTCTTTGCCGCCGCCATGGCGGGGCTGGACGCGTTGAACATCGGGCACCGGGTCGCCTACGGGGTCACGCGCGAGATTCCCTGGGGCCTGCTCATAGCCACCTATATATTTTTCGTCGTCACCTCGACAGGTCTTTGCATCGTCTCCAGCATCGGTCATGTCTTCGGCCTGGAGAGCTTTATGCCGATTGCGAAGCGCTCCGTTTTCCTGGCGATCGTGACCATACTGGCGGGTTTCAGCGTGATCTTCTTCGAGATCGAGAACCCCTTCAGGATGGCCATCTACAACGTGATCTCTCCGAACCTGAGTTCGAACATCTGGTGGATGGGCACGCTCTACGGCGCATACCTGGTTTTCATGATCATCGAGTACGCGTTTCTGCTGATTGGCAACCACAGGTTCGCGATGTACGCCGGCCTCATGGGCCTCATTGCGGGAATTTCAGCCCACAGCAACCTGGGGGCCATTTTTGGCGCCCTGCATGCGCGCCCCTTCTGGTACGGCCCGTTCATGCCCATTTACTTCATTGCCTCGGCCATGATGTCGGGCGCCGCGGCGATAATATTCTTCACGTACCTGGGCTACAAGCTAAACGGCGAGATGCTGGACGCCCCGATGGAGCGCGCCCTCGAGGTCGTGGGTAAAGTGGCGGCGCTGATGATCTCGATCCTGCTGTTTTTCGAGATATGGAAGGTGATCACCGGCCTGGATGGCGGACCGTCCGAAGTCGCCACCATGAAGGCCATACTGGCCGGCCCCTACGCGATCAATTTCCTGGGTTTCGAAATAACCATAGGGATGGTTATACCGTTCATATTGTTCCTGCGCTCCAGGTTCAGGAACATAGGGATGATGTTCGCTGCCTCGATGCTCATGCTGGTGGGGATATTCATGATGAGATACGACATCGTGGTAGTGGGCCAGATCGTGCCTTCCTACTATGAGCTGGGGGTCAATGAATATTCACATCTGATGGTTTACCACCCCTCTTTCCACGAGATAATGATCACGGCGGGGGGCATGGGCATCGCGGCGATGACTTTCCTTCTGGGGGAGCGCGTCTTCAGGGGGCACAAGTCGGAAATCCATTAGGAATTTTCATTTTCATTTTCAATCGGAGGTGTGAGATGATGCCCAACGGGATTGACCTTGACGGTTTGAAAAAGGGAGGCGCTTCGCCCTCCGGAGTGGAACGCCGGGAGTTCCTGAAGATCGGGCTTGCGATTACCGGCGTCTTTGCCGGCGGGACCGTGTTTTCACTCGCCTCAAACGTGGGGCGGGCCCTGGCCTCGCCCGACGAAGTATATAAAAAATACCCGTACAAGCCCCATTACAGCATGGTCATCCGGCAGAACCGCTGCATCGACTGCGAGCGGTGCAAGCAGGCCTGCAAGGCGACCAACCACGTGCCGGATTACGGCTACCGGACCACGATACTGGAGAAGGACGTGCCCGGCGCCATCGGCCAGAAGCGGGAGTTCATACCGGTGCTCTGCAACCAGTGCAACAACCCCCCGTGCGTCAGGGCGTGCCCGACGGGGGCCAGCTACAAGGACAAGACAACCGGCATAGTCCTGATAGAAGACAAGAAGTGCATCGGGTGCAAGACCTGCATGCTGGCGTGCCCCTATAACGCGCGTTACTTCGACGATGAAAAGCGCTCCGTGGACAAATGCAACTTCTGCTTCGACACGCGCCTTTCAAAAGGGGAGAAGCTCACCGCATGCGCGGCCATATGCCCCGCCCATGCCCGGGTCTTCGGCGACCTCTCGGAGCGCGGCGGCGAGGTCTACCAACTCGTGCACCAGATCGTGACGCCCGTCTGGGTGCTCAGGCCGTCAGTAGGCACGAAACCAAACGTGTTTTATACGAAAGGATAGAGATATGATCAAACATAAACCATTGCCAGTTCTGGTCATGATCTCCATGTTCTCGCTTGTCTGCCTTTGGGCGGCCTTCCGCCCCTCAGGCGCCGGCGCGGACCTTATAAAGCCGTACAAGGGCGACATCGTGTATACGGAACCCCTCAAGGCGGTTGTCTTCAGCCACGAGGCCCATGTCGTAAAAAATGGCATCGGCTGCGGCGCGTGCCACAGCGGGCTCTTTGCCCCCGCCGCGAACAGCGCCCAGGAGAAAGGCGACTTTACGATGGCCTCGTTTTCCAGGGGCAAATATTGCGGGGCCTGCCATAACGGGCGGACGGCGTTTTCCTCGAATTCCGAGTGCGCGCGCTGCCATGTCGGGGTGAAAGGGGCGGGGGCCTATGCAAAAACGGCCGCCGTGGAGGGCGTAACCCTTTCTCCCCCGGCCGGGAAGCTGGAACTGGGCAGCGGGGACAGCGCGGTGGAATTCAGCCACGAGGTACATGCGGGAATCTTCAACTGTGCGCGGTGCCATTCCGGCATGTTCCCCATGAGCGCGGGCAAGACGGAAATTACAATGGACGCGATAAACCGCGGCAGGTCCTGCGGTTCGTGCCATGACGGCAAGACGGCGTTTTCGGCCGGGCAGTGCTCGCGCTGCCACGCTAAGGTGCCCGCCCCGACGACGGACCTTGTGTACGCCGCCAGGGGCATGAAGAGCGTCCGCTTCAGCCACGCCTTCCATACCCGGATGTTCAAGTGCGGGCAGTGCCATACCAAACGCTTCAAGATGCAGGAGGGCGCAAGCGGGATGAACATGAACGCCATGTACAGCGGCAGGTTCTGCGGTTCCTGCCATGACGGCAAGGCCGCATTTGCCGTTATGGACTGCGGCAAATGCCACAGGAAGTGAGGTGGATTTTTATTTTTATGCCTGGGAGGAAAACGGCTTCGTCGGCAGGAATGGATATCGGAGGATATGGAAAAAGCAAAAATCGACAGTTGCATAAACAGATGCAAGAAAGATCATCCCGTTATTTATTTTTGGGAGAGCAAATGCCCGCTTTGCGAGGCATTATCCGCCGTCGATGATCTGAATGAACGCATTGAATATCTGGAGGAGTATAAATTGAATAACGTTTCATTGACGAAATGAGGAGGGAGACAGTCGTGAACGGGCCATATGATAATCGACGGCGCCGGACTGGCTGGGAAGACGGTGGGCAGATCGCAAACGGGACCTTGAAGGCTCCCGGTCCGGGCCGCGATTGATTCTTTAAGCCGAAAAGTTTAAATATAACTAAATAAATCAAGGATGATGAGGAAATCCAGAAGCTGCGAATTGTTTTCGGGCAAAAACAAGCAGGATATGCCACTTTACCCCATTGGAGTGGTCTCCGAACTTGTGGGAACGACCGACCAGACCCTCAGGATTTATGAAAAGCACGGGTTTCTGAAACCCTCCAGGCGGAACAAAAAGCGCTATTACTCGGAAAACGACATCAAGTGGCTCATGTGCATCCGCGAGCTTATCCACCACAAGAAGATAAGCATAGAAGGGATAAAGCGCCTGCTGCAGTACGCCCCCTGCTGGGAGATTACCAAGTGCACCGAGGAGCGGAAGTCCAACTGCTCGGCTTATATCGACAAGGCGAAACCCTGCTGGGAATTAAACCGCATGATATGCAACCGCTCCACGGGCCGCATCTGCGAAGACTGCATCGTCTATCTGTCCGCCGTAAAGCAGAAGAAATTAAAGGGCTCCGCGTCTTAAGAGCCGGGTGTGTCTGACCTTTCGTTTCCCGCCAAGGCGGGATTCCGGGCGTATCCACAGCGGATCTATTGAATTGCCTTCAGGGCGAAGCGCAAAAGGTCCGTTAAGATGCGGCGCTGCGTGTCCGTCCGCTTGCGCCCTCTCTCAAGGAGCAGGCACACATACCCGGTTATTACCGTGCGAATCCGGGGTGTTCTGAAATTAAAGCAGCTTTTGAAGCCTGCCTTCAAGGTCCCGGCGTATGCCGTCAAGCGCGCCCTGCGTCTTCGCCTCGAACCGGAGCACAAGCGCCGGCTGGGTGTTCGAGGCCCGGACCAGTCCCCAGCCTTCCTGGTAACGCACTCTCGCGCCGTCTATGTCGATTACGGGATGGTCCCTCCGCAATTCTTCCCTCAGGCGCTCAACGACCGCGAATTTCCTGTCGTCCGGGCAATCGAGGCGGATCTCGGGCGTCGAGTGCAGCCGGGGAAGGCCCGTGAGCAACCTTTTTACCGAATACGGCGGACCGTTTCTCTTAAGCGCTTCCATGAGGCGAAGCGATGCGTATACGGCGTCGTCAAAACCGAAATACCTGTCCTTGAAGAAGATGTGTCCGCTCATCTCGCCGGCCAGAAGCGCCCCGGATTCCTTCATCTTGCTCTTTATGATGGAGTGGCCGGTCTTCCACATCAGCGGTTTTCCTCCGCGCGCCTCAATGTCGTCGTAGAGGCTCTGAGAGCACTTGACCTCTCCGATTATGGTCGCCCCGGGGTTTCTTGAGAGCACTTCCCTCGCAAAGAGCGCAAGGAGCCTGTCGCCCCAGATGATCTCCCCGTCGCCGTCCACCACGCCTATCCTGTCGCCGTCCCCGTCGTAGCCTATGCCTATGTCGGCCCTCTCGCTTTTTACCGCGGCTATGAGGTCTTTGAGGTTTTCAACCACAACGGGGTCGGGGTGATGGTTCGGGAACCTGCCGTCGGGAGTGCAGTACAGTGAAACGGTCTCTGCCCCGAATTCCGCGAAGAGCTGCGGCGCCACGATGCCGGCCACGCCGTTGCCGGCGTCCAGGACGGCCTTTATGCCGCTGAATGTCGTGAACTGGCCGCGCATGTACCCTACATAATCGGGAATGATCGGCCTCGTGCTCAGGGTCCCGCCGCCGTTTACGGTCCTGCCCTCCTCGATGCAGCGTTTTATAAGCTGGATGTCCTTCCCGTGGATGGTCTCGGTCCCCATCGAGAGTTTAAGCCCGTTATACTCGCCCGGGTTGTGGCTTGCGGTTATCATGAGGCCGCCCTGGACGGGAAGCCTGAAGAGGGAAAAATACTGAAGCGGCGTCGGGCAGACCCCTATGTCGATGACATCGAGGCCGCTTTCGGTGAGCGCCCGCGCCAGGGCGTCGAGCATCAAGGGAGAACTCGTCCTGGCGTCGCGCCCTATCGTTACGGAGAGTTGCCTCTCTTCGGGGAACCGCTGTCGAAGGCAGTAAGCGAACGCCCTGCCTATCCGGTAGACAGCCTCCCCGTCAAGGTCGGCGCCCCAGACCCCGCGTATATCGTATTCCCGGAATATCCGGGCCGGGGGGGTCACCTGACGTTCCAGGCCGTCACCGTACCGGCTACGGCCCTGGAGCGCCCCGCCGGTTTTTTCCCGGCGGAGGGGCAAGTCTTTTTCCCTGCCGGGCAGATGAGGCCTTCGGGACGGAAACGGAATTTTGGATTTATGCGGTAGGCCATGCCGAAGTACGACCTGGCCTGTCTGTATCTGCCCAGCTTGTAACTGGAGTAGCCAAGCAGGTAGTAAGCCTCCGCCGACGGCGCTTTTTTCACGTAACCACTGAGCAGTTTTATCGTTTTCCGGTAGTCCGCCCTGGAATAGGCGGCGCGGGCCTCCAAGCAGGCGGAGGCCGCAAAAGCCCGGCCGGCGAAGGCCAA
>JAJYGJ010000117.1 GCA_021790695.1 Nitrospirota bacterium
CGGCAAGACCATACCCGAGGGTCTCGCGGTGGAACCGTTTCAGGGTTGCCCCCACGGTCTCAATTGAAACTGCGGAAGGGAAAAAAAAAGATGAAGGCCCCCGTTTTGATGAAAGACATTTATTTGATAAAAGACATTTGGCCCCTGTCTTGAAGGCCGGGGCAGCCTTTCGCCTTGCCGCGGGGAAGATCAGGAAGTAATTTTGGGGGACTGGTGCGGGATATTTTGATATCAAGCCATTCGACATGAAGCCCGGGATATGAAGAAGGGATATTTTGGCCAGTTCGGCGGGCGCTTTGTGCCGGAAACACTGATGCCGGCCCTCATGGAGCTTGAAGACGCCTATAAGGCCTCCGCCCGGGACAAGGCGTTCCGGCGGGAGTTCAAGGCCCTGGCCCGCGATTACATAGGGCGTCCCACGCCGCTTTATTTCGCCCGAAGGCTTACCGAGCGCCTGGGCGGCGCGAAGGTCTATCTTAAAAGGGAGGACCTTACCCACACCGGCGCCCATAAGATAAATAACGCGCTCGGTCAGGCCCTGCTTGCAAAGAAGATGGGAAAGCGCAGGCTCATAGCCGAGACCGGCGCCGGGCAGCACGGGGTGGCGACCGCCACCGGCGCGGCCCTTCTGGGTCTTGAATGCGTGATCTATATGGGCTCCGTCGATATCGGCAGGCAGGCCCTCAATGTCTTCCGGATGAGGCTTTTGGGTGCGGAGGTGCGCGAGGTCTCCACTGGCTCCAGGACCTTGAAGGATTCCATAAACGAGGCCCTCCGGGACTGGACGACGAACGTGAGGGACACGCACTATGTCCTGGGAACGGTATTCGGCCCCCATCCGTTTCCAGCCATGGTGAGGGATTTCCAGTCCGTCATAGGCAAAGAGGCCAGGGCGCAGATATTTAAGGCGGAAGGCCGGCTGCCAGACCATCTTGTCGCGTGCGTGGGCGGCGGCAGCAACGCCATGGGGCTTTTCAGCGCCTTTCTGAAGGACGACGTCCTCATGACCGGGGTGGAGGCGGGCGGCAAGGGGATTGAAAGCGGCGAGCACGCCGCCCGTTTCGCGGGCGGCAGCATCGGGGTTTTCCAGGGGGCGAAGAGCTATCTGCTGCAGGACGAGGTGGGAAACGTCCTGGGCACCTCTTCGGTCTCTGCCGGCCTCGACTACGCCAGCGTGGGGCCGGAACACGCGTTTCTCAAGGAGACGGGAAGGGTGCGCTATACCCATGCCAGGGACGAGGAGGCGCTGGAGGCGTTCGAGCTTCTGTCGAGGCTGGAAGGCATCATCCCCGCGCTTGAATCGGCCCACGCCGTCGCGGAGGCCGTAAAGCTCGCCCCGTCCCAATCCGGGAAAATCATGATCGTCAACCTTTCGGGCAGGGGGGACAAGGACGTGCAGGAGGTGGCGCGCATCAGGGGCGCGCGGCTCTAAAGCGAAAATGCCTTCGGCTTCGAGGATAAAAAAGCGGTTCGACGAGCTTCGGCAAAAGGGCGCCAAGGCGTTCATCCCTTACATAATGTGCGGCGACCCCACGCTCGAAAAAACAGAGGAACTGGTGCGGATACTGGAAGACGCGGGCGCCGACGCAATAGAGCTTGGCGTGCCTTTTTCAGACCCCCTGGCGGACGGCCCGGTGATACAGGCCGCGGCGGCCAGGGCGCTTGCCGCCGGCGTCAATCTCAGGGCGGCAATCGGCTTCGTGGGGAAGATAAGGCGGCAGACCCGGCTCCCCCTGATACTAATGACGTATTATAACCCGGTATTCAGGTACGGCGAGGAGTCCTTTTCGGAGGACGCCGCCCATGCGGGGGTTGACGGGGTCATAGTCCCCGACCTGCCGGTCGAAGAGGCCTCCACCCTGATAAAAAGCGCAAGGAGACACGCGTTGGATACCATCTTCCTGGCCGCTCCCACCTCCGGGGATGACAGGTTGAGGAAAGTGGCCCGCGCATCGAGGGGGTTCGTCTATTTCGTTTCCATAACGGGGATTACGGGGGCCAGGCTGGAGTTGTCCCCTGGTCTTTCCGCCTCGGTTTCGAAACTGAGAGAGTTTTCGGGCGGGGGGCCGGTGGCCGTCGGGTTTGGCGTGAGCACGCCCGGGGAGGCGGCCGCGGTCGCCGGTCTGGCCGACGGCGTGATAATCGGAAGCGCCATAGTGAAAAAGGCCTCGGACGGCACGGCCGGGGAGCTTTCCGATTATCTGAAAAAACTGCGGGCCGCCATCAGGTGAAACGGCCATGACCTGGTTTAGAAAGCCGGCGCAGGAACTGAAGAAGGTAAAGATACCCGAAGGCTCCTGGATAAAATGCGAAAGCTGCAAGGAGATCGTATACCGGAAGGAGATGGAGCGGAACCTGAAGGTCTGCCCGAAGTGCAATTACCATTTCAGGATAGACGCCAGGGAGCGCATAGAGCTGCTTTTTGACCCGGGAAGCTTCGAGGAGGCGGACGGCCAGATCGTCTCGGCCGACCCGCTTGGCTTCACCGATTCGCTTACATACGCCGAAAGACTCGAGAAGAACACCGCAAAGACCGGGCTTCCGGAGGCGGCCCTTTCCGGGACGGCGCTTGTCGGAGGCATAAAGGTCTCCGCGGTCATAATGGATTTCGCATTCATGGGCGGCAGCATGGGTTCCGCCGTCGGGGAGAAGATCATGCGCGCCGTGGAGCGGGCCATCGAGGAGAAGACCGCCCTCGTGACGGTCTCCTCCTCCGGCGGCGCTCGGATGCAGGAGGGGATATTCTCCCTCATGCAGATGGCCAGGGTCTCCGCCGCCATCGGGAAGCTGAAGTGCAATTCCATCCCGTATCTGTCCATACTGGCCGACCCCACCTTCGGGGGCGTCACCGCGAGCTTCGCCATGCTTGGCGACGTGATAATCGCCGAGCCCAGGAGTCTTATCGGTTTTGCCGGTCCGAGGGTAATAGAGCAGACGATAAAACAGCAACTCCCGGATAACTTTCAAAGGGCGGAATTCCTTCTTGAGCACGGGCTGATAGACATGGTCGTCCACCGGAAGGACATCAAATCCGTCATCGCGAAACTGCTTGCCCATCTGTCCCCCGCCGCGCCGTGAGCCGCCCCGGCCAGGACGCCTCCAAAGACGGGCCGGAAGCTTTGGGTTCAAAAACAAAAAGGGCAGGAAGCGGCCGGGGCGAAGATAAAGGCTACCGGGAAGCCCTTGATTACCTCTATTCGCTTCAGAAGCACGGCATAAAACTGGGGCTTGAAAATACGAGGAGGCTGCTGGCCGCCCTCGGCAACCCGCATCAAGCCTTCCGGTGCATTCACGTGGCCGGCACCAACGGAAAGGGTTCCACCTCGGCGGCCATTGCGGGGATACTCCGGGCGGCGGGACAGCCGACCGGGCTTTTCACCTCTCCGCATCTCATGAGTTTCACCGAACGGATAATCATAGACGGCAAGGAGATCTCCGGGGAAAAGACCATCAGGCTCGCCCTGAGCGTTAGAGATGCAGTCGGGAAATCCAAGGCGCTTGGCGACCTCAAGCCGACGTTTTTCGAGTTCGTCACCGCCATGGCCATGATGGAATTCAGGGAGCGCGGGGTGCAATGGGCCGTTCTGGAGACGGGCATGGGCGGAAGGCTCGATGCAACGAACGTGGTTTCTCCGGAGGTCTCGGTCATCACGCCGGTGGGCATCGATCACGGGCAGTTCCTCGGCCGGACCTTAAGGGAGATCGCCTTCGAGAAGGCGGGCATAATCAAGCCCGGCGTGCCCGTCGTCCTCGGGCCTCAAAAGCCGGACTGCCTGGAAGTCTTTGAGGAAAAAGCCGCCGCGGGTTCATCGTCTCTCTACCTTTATGGAAGGGATTTTGAGGCGGCCATTGAAAGCAGCTCCGCAGGCGGCGTCCTGTTTGATTACAGGCGCCCCCCAAGCCCCGGTTTTTCTCCCGATATTGCCCATTCCGGCCTCTTTTTTCCGCTGGCCGGCGACTATCAGGCCGCAAACGCCGCCGTGGCGGTCAGGGCCGCGCAGGCCGCGGGCTTTGAAGATGGCCTGTTTATCCGCGAGGGGTTGAAGCAGGTGGTCCTTCCGGGCAGGCTCGAACTGGCGGGCCGCGATCCGGAGATAAGACTGGACGGCGCGCACAATCCCGAGGCCGCGCGGGCCCTGGCCGGCGCGCTAAGAGGGCTCTTTCTCCCGGAGGGCAGAAGGCTTGTGCTGGTGCTGGGCATAATGGCCGACAAGGATGTTCACGGCATCATGGAAGCGCTTCTGCCCCTGGCGTGGAAGACCGTATTCACCGCGCCCGCTTACGGGCGCGCAATGAGGCCCGGGGAGCTTCGGATGCGCGCGCGGGCGATGGGGTTTGAGGGCCGCCCCGGGGAGGCATCTTTTTCTCAGGCCGGAAGCGTGGCCAAGGCGGTCGCACAGGCCAAAGATCTTTGCCGGCCCGGCGACCTCATGGTCATCACAGGCTCTTTTTATACGGCCGGGGAGGCGAAGATGGTCTTGAGGCGGGAAGGCGGCAGATTCTCCAGGCTGAGGGAGACCCTGTGAGGCAAAAGGCGGCGCTGGTTTTTTGGCTTTGCCTACTGGCACTTATTAACCCTGTTTGCTTTTGCCCCGCGGCGGCGATGGCCGCGCCGGAGCGGGCCGTGGAAAAGATCGGGGGAAGCACTATCACCGCCGACAGCGCGACCTACTCGGACGGCAGGTATTACTTTCACGGCTCCGTGCATGCGCGGAGGGGCGACATGCGCGGAGGGGCCGATAACGCCGTCTACGATGAAGCCACCGGCGATCTTTACCTTGCGGGCGATGTCTACCTGGTGGACCCCGACGTGGTCGTAAACGCGAAAAAGGCGCGTCTCAATCTGAAGAAAAAGACAGGCATGCTGTACGACGCCTCCATCTTTCTGAGGGCCAGGAATTTCTATATAAAGAGCCCGGAAATAATCAAGACCGGCCCCGGCGACTACATCCTTGAAAAGGCCATTTTCACCGCCTGCGACAGCCCGAAGCCCGCATGGTCCCTGACGGGCGGGAAAACCGAAGTCACGGTCAACAGGCAGGTCCGGATAAAAAACGCCTGGTTGATGGTGGGCCCGGTGCCGGTCCTGTACACCCCCATGTTCCTTTCACCGATCGGCAACAAACGCGCCAGTGGTTTTCTGGCCCCCAACGCGGGTTACACCAGCTTCGGCGGGGCCTACCTTGAACTCCCCTATTACTGGGCCATCGCAAATAACAGGGACGCCACAGTCGACCTTGAATACTATTCAAAGAGGGCCGTGGGGGCCTCTGTCGAGCAGCGCTACCTGGAGCCGGACGGCTTTGCCGGGAGCGACAGGCTGACTTATCTGAAGGATTGGCAGGACAACGTCGACTACCTGTATCTCCGGGGACATCATGCCGGCCCCGACGGGTTTTTAAATCTTGATCTGGCCAATCACAGTGATTTTAACAAGCTCTATGACTTCAATTTTCAGGACCGGGAGAGGCGGTTCCTGGAATCGAAGGCGGAGGCCCATCTGGATGTCCCGGACACCGGGGAGGCCTTTTTGAGGGCTCGCTGGTTCCAGGACGAGCTTGACGGGGCGGACCAGTCGGCCGTGCTCCAGGAGCTTCCGGAGGCCGGTTTTTACTTTTATCCGAGGCGGGTGGGGCCGGAACTGTCCGGCCGCCCCCTTGTCTTTAATATGGATGGGTCGGCCGCCAATTTCTGGCGCGAGGACGGACAGTCCGCCATCAGGCTGTATGCCGCTCCCAGGATCTCTTATGCAACCGGCGACAAGGTCCATTTCTTTCAGTCCGCGGGGCTCGGCTTCAGGCATTACGATTTCTTCAACCCCGCCCGGGACATCGGCCGGGCCGTCTTTGATTATGACGCCGCCCTCAGATCCAGGATTCAGAAAACGTATCAAAACGGCGTGACCCACTACGTCGAACCCACGCTGGAGTTCATTTACCGCGATCTTTCCGGTCCCGTCCCGCCGGTGGTGCTCGATTCCCTTGAGCTTGAGGACAAGGCCGAACTTTTACAGGCGACGATCTTAAACAGGATGCTCGACCGGAGGGGGGAATTCCTCGACCTGAGTCTCTCCGACGCCTACGACGGGCTCGCGGGCAGGCTGCAGCCCATCGTGCTCAACGTCTCGGCTTCGAGGCCGGCCGCCGTCAGCGCCGCGCTTGCTTATGACCCCAACACATTGGAGCTGACGGCCCTCCAGCTGAATACGAACTTCCGGGTCTGGCAAGCGGCGCTGTTTTTCCTGAGTGAGACCTATTCACAGGCCACGGGCAGTTGGGTGCACAATATCAATTCCCAGGTTGCCGTGTCCCGGGCCGTGACCCTCATAAACGGCGGCTGGTATGATTCGAAAGCGGGGCTGCAGGAGTTTCACTCCGAGGTGCGTTACAGCAGCCAGTGCTGGGGCATGGACATCGTTTTCAGCAAAAAGCCCGGAGACACGTCCTTTTTCGTGAGGATGAGGCTCCTGGGCATCGGAAGAAGCGCATGAGCTTGCGGGCAATACGCCCGCTGTCCATTTAAGGTAAAATAGGAAAATGAAATGCAGGGGCTGCCGCGCGGAGGTGCGCGCGGTTTTCGGCTGAAAATCCGTTAGGCTTCGCTGCACGGGATGCGGCCGGGTCTTCGAGCTGAGCGAATATCTGGAGGAGATCGATGAGTCTCTCTGGGAGGAGATCGCGCGCCGGCCGGCCAACAGGGCATGAGGCCCTGCCGACCGGGGGCCCGTCCCGGCTTGTAGCCGGAATGTTTACGAGGCGATTTTCTGGATGATTGAAGAACTGGGAAAATTGAAAGACCTTTACGCCCGGATGGATATGCAGTTCGGGCAGCTCTCCGCCGCCTGCGGCCTGGCCTGCGGGGATTGCGATGAGAACTGCTGCACCGAGAGGTTCCATCACTACACGGTCGCCGAATACCTGTATCTCCTTGAAGGGCTCAAGGCCGCCGAAACCGACCTCCGGGAGAACATTATCAGGCGGTCCCGCGTCGTGGTCGAGAGCTACGCCCACGAGCTTCAGGCCGGAGAGATTTTCAGGCTAATGTGCCCGGCGAATTTTGACGGGCTTTGCGCCCTTTACGAATGGCGGCCCATGATATGCAGACTCCACGGCCTGCCCCATCACTTCATCATGCCGGATGGCGCCAGAAAGACGGGGACGGGCTGCCATAGGGTGAAAGGCGGCTCCACGGTCAGCCTGGACCGCACGCCCTTCTATACGGAACTGGCGCTGATAGAGAAAAACATCAGGGAGAAGACGGGCTACAGGGAGCGTTTCAGAAAGACGACCGCCCAGATGATAATGGATATGTCCCTGGAACTGGACATTGAAGAGGTTTGAGGGCAGTGGGTTTAAGAGCGGGGGGGTTTGAGAGGCTTGACAGACGACTTCGATGAATGAAAGATCGACGATACTCGTTGTCGAGGATGAAAAGAAGATTTCAGACGTAGTCAAGCTCTACCTCGAGCGGGAGGGTTTCCGGCCCCTTATCGCCGGCTCCGCCGAGGAGGCCCTGAGGGACCTGAAGCAGAACCCCGATCTGGTGGTGCTCGATCTCATGCTGCCGGGCCTGCAGGGAGAGGAGTTCTGCGCGATGTTGAGGCAGAATTCCGATATCCCGGTCATAATGCTCACCGCAAGGACGGCGGAGGAAGACGTGATAAAGGGTCTCGGCCTCGGCGCGGACGATTACGTGACAAAACCCTTCAGCCCGGGAGAGCTCCTTGCGCGCATAAAGGCCCAGCTCCGCAGACACAAGAGGCCCTACACGAGGATGTCGTTTGGAAGGGGCTCGCTGGTGATCGACGTGCTTAAGCGCGAGGTCGTCAGGGACGGCCAGACGATCACGCTCACCCCCTCGGAATTCGGCATACTCGTCTCCCTCTCCGAGAGGCCGGGCCGCGTGCTTTCGCGCCTGCAGCTTGTAAACATGGTGCAGGGCTACGATTTCGAAGGCTACGAGCGAACGATAGACGCCCATGTGAAAAACCTGCGCCAGAAGATAGAGGACGACCCCAAAAACCCCACCTTCATAAAAACCATATACGGCGTGGGCTACAAATTCATAGGCGCAAAGGATGAGGAGTAAGCTTTTTTTTGCCTTCTTCCTTGTCATAACGCTGGCCCTTTTTTCGAACCTCATTTTTGGCGAAAGAATCATGAGCGACTTCCGGGCCTACGAAAGGGGCACCAGGGAGGACCATATCTACTGGCTGCTGGCCTCGGTGGAGAGCGGCTACGGGCAAAATGGGGACCTCCGCTGGGACCGGAAAAAACTCGAGGACGCCCTTCACTGGGCCGCGATGCTGCGGCTGGACTGCCGCGTGGAGGACGTCTCGGGCAGGCTTGTCATGAGCTCCGGATGGGTGGTCTCGCGTCTTTCGCCGAGAATGAGAAGGAAGATGCGGATAATCGGCGGGGCCGGGCAGGGCCCCTACAGGCGATACCCGCTTTTCAGCAAGGGCCGCCAGATAGGTTTTCTGGCCGTAAGGGACATCAAAGTCAATGAGGGCTCCCTGGTTGAGATAAAGCAGCACGTCTTCAAGCGCCGGATGAGGCAGTTTCTTGTCATGTCCTTTGCGATGGCCGGAGGCGGGGCGCTCTTTCTTGCCGTGGTCTTCAGCCAGTTTTTATCGAGGCCCATCAGGGAGCTTAAAGACGCCTCCGGGGCCCTCGCCAGGGGCGATCTTTCAGTAAGGTTGCGAGGGGCCGGCCCGGACGAGATAGGCAGGCTCAAGGCCGCCTTTAACAGGATGGCCGAGGCCCTGGAGCGGGAAGACTCGCTCAGAAGAGAGCTCACCTCCAACGTGGCCCACGAACTGAGGACGCCGCTTGCAGTAATGAAGGCGGAGGTGGAGGCGATGCTCGACGGCGTCATAGAGGCCGACCGCCGGGGCCTTGAATCGCTTCGGGCGGAGCTTGATTCGCTTACGCGCCTGGTGGGCGGGATAGAGGACCTGACCAAGGCGGAGGCGGGTTTTTTCAAGCGAAACCCTCCCGAGGAGGTGCCCCTCCGGGAGTTCCTCGAAGGCATCGTGCTGGGCATGAGGCCGCTTTTCAGGGAAAAGGGGCTTTCGCTCGATCTTTCCCCCGGTTTTCCCCCGGAGTTTTCCGTCTTCACCGAGCCCGAGAAGCTTGAAAAGGTGCTCAGAAACATCCTGGTAAACGCGATGAATCATACCCGGCGGGGCGGTGTGACAATGCTCGCCGGAAAGAAGGGGGGGGAATTTTACGTGGAGGTCGCGGATACGGGCGACGGCATGGCCCCGGAAGACCTGGCGCGCATCTTTGACAGGTTTTACAAGGGCAGGGATTCGAGGGGGTTGGGGCTGGGCCTCGCCATAGCCAGGCAGCTTGTCGAGATCATGGGCGGAAATATCAGTGCGAAGAGCGCGCCGGGGGAAGGCTCGGTCTTCAGGGTGGCCCTTCCGATGACAGCCTCCTGATCGCCCCGGCCAGTGCGGCCAGAAGCTCCTCTTCGCTTTCGAAATCCTCGGGGTAAAGCGGACTTCCAAACCTTATTTCAATCCTTACCGGACGGACCATCCAGGCACCGCGCGGCAGCGCCCTGGCCGCCCCCTCTATCCACGCGGGCACAATGGGCACTGCGGAGCCCCCGGCCATCGCCGCGATCCCGGGCTTGAGCTCCATCAGCCTGCCGTCGAATGACCTGCCGCCTTCCGGAAATATGCAAAGCGAATAACCCTGGCCAAGTGCTTCCGCCCCCTTTCGAAGTGCGCTGCCGAGCAAAGGCCCAAGGTCGATAGGTATGACATGGATGATCCCGAGCGCCAGGGAGACCGGCCACCTGAAATATGTCTCCCATCCCATGAAGAATATGGATTTGACCGCCCGGTAGGGCAGGAGGGCGGCGACGATGAAGCCGTCAAGCAGACTTGAATGGTTCGGAGCGAGGATGAAGGGGGAATCAGGGATATTCCGGACTCCTTTTGCTTTGGCCCTGAAGAGCGCCTTTGCAAGCAGCCTCAGGACCAGGAGTATAAAAAGACTTGCCGCCTTCTCCGCCGGGCTGAAAGTTATTTTAGTTTCCGCTGCCCTCTCAGGCCCCTGTGCCGCCAGGGACCGGCCCCCCGCAGCCGGCCTTTCCAGGAACGCCCCCATCTTTTCCAGCAGTTCGCCCGCGTTCTGGACGCCGGCCAGGAAGTCTTCGGGCAGACGCCTTTCCCCTGAAAACCCGAACCCCTCTTCGAGGACGTTTAAAAGCTCTATTTTCTTCAGGGAATCAAGCCCGAGATCAAGTTCGAGGTTGTCCCCCGCGCAGACGTGGAGTTCATGCCCCGCAGCCTGCGCCAGGGCCCGCGCGATCTTCGCGCCCGGGCCGGACAGAAACCCGGGACCGGTCTTTTTCCTTTCCGCGGGCGCGACGGACTCCTCAAGCCTGTATCTCTTGATCTTTCCAAGCGGGGTCCTGGCAAGGGGTTCGCGCGAGAGGGTGAAACCCTTCACGCGCATGTAGGAGGGCAACCCCTGGCCTATCCGCATAAGCTCCCATCGGATTTCTTCCTTCAGGTTTGAGATTGCCTTCCGCCTGGCGTACTCGAAATCCGGCACGACCACGCCCTTCAGCGCGCCTCCCGATTCATAAACGGCCATCTCTTTTATGAGCGGGCTTTCCCCGTAGCGCTTCTCCACATCCTCGGGGTAGATGTTTTTGCCCGAGGAAAGGACTATGATCTCTTTTTTCCGCCCGGTGATATGGAGGTAGCCGTCTTCGTCCAGCCATCCGGTGTCGCCCGTGTGCAGCCATCCGTTTTCAATGGCCTGCGCGGTCTCCTGCGGTTTCCGCCAATATCCCTTCATGAGCATGGGCCCGCGGATGAGCACCTCCCCTTCCTCTATCTTCACCCCGGCCGATGCGATCGGTTTGCCCGCGGAGCCCGGCTTTCTCTTTTTGACCGGATTGAAAGTAACGGCCGGGGAGGTCTCCGTAAGGCCGTAGCCCTCCGAAACGGTGAAGCCCAGGCCCTCGAGGTCCCGCATGGTCTTCGGGGCGAGCCTGGCGCCTCCCGAGACAAACAGCCGAAGGTCCCTGCCGAACGCGGCGTGCGCTTTACTGAAGACCGCGCGGCCGGGATTCATGCCGGTTTTTTCCCTTATGAGGCGGCATGCGGCAAGCAGCGGCATGAGCACGGGCGGTATTTTCTTTTTAATTGAGCCCAGGAGGAGATCGAGCATCTGGGGCACGGAAACGATGACTGTCACATGGCGCTCCCCGGCGGTGCGGGCAAGCTCCTTCATCGACGGCAGCAGCGTTACGGAGGCCCCGATCAGGAAGGGCGCT
>JAJYGJ010000098.1 GCA_021790695.1 Nitrospirota bacterium
AGCGGGCGGATACAAACGTCCCCGGATAATATCTGCCGTGGATTATCCGAACTGAGACACTACCGAATTTTAGGCAGGAGGGCAATTTCATGAAAACCGGAGGGCTTTTGGATTAAAATATCAGGGAACGAGGAAGGAGCGAAAAAGGAAAATGCCCGAGGAATTGCTGGAGATAGTAAATGAAAAAGGCGAGGTGACCGGCCTGGCCCCTCGCTCGGAGATACACGGCAACCCCGCCCTCATGCACAGGGTCGCACACGTCCTCGTCTTCAACCGGAAAGGGGAACTCCTGCTTCAGAGGCGATCGATGAAAAAGGACGTCGCCCCGGGCATGTGGGACACCTCGGTGGGCGGGCACGTCGATCCCGGCGAAAGCCCGGAGGAGGCCGCGCAACGGGAAATGCTGGAAGAGCTCGGCGTGGAGGGCCGGCTCGAATTCCTCCATTCATACATCCACTCCAACGCCTATGAGACGGAACTCGTCCACACCTTCCGCGCCTTGAAAGAAGACGGCTTTAAATTCGATCCCGTGGAGATAGACGAGGTAAGGTTCTGGGGCCTGGAGGAAATCGGACGGGCCGCCGGCACAGGGCTCCTGAGCGACAATTTCGAGCATGAGATAAAGACCTATCTAGCCCGTTTTCACAAGGGTTGAGGCTGAGTCAGGACGCATTCGAGCAATCTTTTAAGGTCCTCCGCCGTCCCGGGCAAGACCCCGGAATCGATCGCCCGAAGAAAGCCATTGTCGCGGCAGGCGGGCCCCACCGCCCTGTGGATTTTCGGGTGCGCCGTAAGCTCGACGGACTCCTCGCTGTTGAAAAGCTCTTCATACAATTTCTCGCCCGGCCTGAGCCCGGTGAACGAGATGTCGATGTCGGTCCCAGGCCTGAATCCGTATAGACAAATCATCCGCTTCGCGAGGTCGAGTATCTTTATGGGCTCTCCCATGTCGAGGACGAATACCCCCCCTCCCCGTCCCATCGAGGCGGCATGCAGGACGAGACTGACCGCCTCGTTTATCGTCATGAAATACCGGGTGACCTCCGGATGCGTGACAGTCACCGGGCCACCGTCCCGTATCTGCCGCCGGAAAAGGGGCACGACGCTGCCGCTGCTTTCAAGCACGTTGCCGAAACGGGTGATAATGTATTTAGGCTTGGAACCGATGTCAAGCCCGGCGTAATAGGTCCCGACCATCTCCGCCACCTTCTTTGTCATGCCCATAACACTCACCGGATTGACCGCCTTGTCCGTTGATATCTGGATGAACCGCTCGACCCCGAACCGGATGGCGTTTTCCGCAAGGACCTTCGTGCCGATGACATTGTTGGTGAACGCCTGGCCGGGGTTTGCCTCCATGAGGGGGACGTGCTTGTAAGCCGCGGCATGGAATATTATCCCGGGCCTGTGCGACCGCATGCTCCCGGCTACCCTCGCGGGGTCCGTTACGTCGCCTATGACGGATGCGACCATATCCCCGTAAAGCGCCCGGAGTTCCATATCTATCTTGTAGAGGCCCTCCTCGTGACGCTCAAACAGGACAAGGCTTTCCGGCCGGAAACGGGCTATCTGCCTTGCAAGCTCGGAGCCTATCGATCCGCCGGCGCCGGTGACAAGCACCCGGCTGCCCTCGAAGAAGCTCCGGGCGGATTCGTCCCAGCCAAGAAACGTACTCGCCCTGAAGAGGATGTCTTCCGCGCTGACGGGCTTCAGGGCCGACGCTTCCCTTCCGGTAAGCATGCCCCAGAAACCGGGCAGGCTCCTTATGGGAAGGCCGTACTTCCGAAGGTCTTCCAGGATGGACTCCAGCTCACTGCGGCCGGCCGAAGGTATGGCTACCAGGAACTCATCGGGGGCCTTGCGGGAAATTATCCCCGGGATGTCCTTTCTGGTTCCCAGTATAGGCACGTCCCTGATCTTCAGGCCCTTTTTGAGCTTGTCATCGTCTATGAGCCCGGCTATCTCATAAGAATAATAAGGGCTTTGCTCCATGTCCCTGATCAGCATCTCGGCCGCGTTGCCCGCCCCCACTATTACAACCCGTTTGTGCGCGGGCCTCTTGCCGGCCGCGCCCCTTTCGTGCAGCCTCCTGAAAAACCTCACCCCGGTAAGGAATATCACGTTCATGGACCAGTCGATCACGTATACCGGCAATGGATAAGCCACCAGCGGCGCGGCCACCAGTGGCGCGGCCACCAGTGGCGCGGCCACCAGCGGCGCGGCCACCAGCGGCGCGGCCACCAGCGGCAATGCGAAGCGGGCAATCAAAAAAAAGACAATGCTTCCGGAGGTCGTGGCCCCCATTATGTTCATCACGTCCTTTTCGCTCAGATACCTCCAGAGTCCGCGGTCAAGGGAAAACACGTAAAGAAATATGGTCCTGACAAGGACAATGAACGGCAGGCCCATCAGGAACATGCCCCATCCCGACCCTGGCGCGCCCCCGAAACTGATAAGGAAGGCCAGATAATTCGAGAGCGCAAACTCAAACACATGCACCAGGAGCACGACCGGCTTCCTGATGCGGCCAAGCGCCATTATGAGGTCCGCCACCCGGCCGGCGGGATAGGCCATCCTCGCAATGGCGAGAAATATCAGCCTCAGATCGCCTCCGGGCGAAGCGGTACGGACGTACTCGCGGGCAAGCCGCAACTTTTCGGGCAGGACGATATGGATATAGTGTTTCTCCGGGTCTTCCATGTGCTTGAGGACCGGTCCGCCATCCATGACTACCGGGACCATGTCTATGATTCCCGGCCTGACCTTCAGTATCTCCCCGAAATCCTGCTTGTATTCATTCACATATTTTTCAGCCTCCGGCCCGGGGCCGACGATGCTCATCTCACCCTTCAAGACGTTCCAGAGCTGCGGAAGCCCATCAAGCCCGGCCCTCCTGAGCACCCTGCCGGCCCCCGTCAACATCGTCGCTCCCGTCACACACGTCACTCCGCATCCGGCCGCGGCGTCAAGGCCCATCCCCGGGGCGCACGGGGCCGTCGTCCTGAACTTGTACCGCCGGAAGGGCCTGAAATTTTTCCCTATCCGATCCTCGACAAAAAAAACGGGGCCGCCGTCCCAGGACCTTACGATCAGGGCTATCAGGGCCAACAGGGGCGCGAGGACGACAAGGCCCGCGGCCGAAAAAAGCATGTCGAAGGCGCGTTTCAGCGCGCGCCCGTCTTTCCTGTTATCCTGATTTTCCTTATCCCGACTGCCCTGTACGGACGGGGGTCTTGGCGTCCTTCACTGGCCCGGTCTCGCAAACATCAACCCGAAAACGCCGGCGATCGATCCTCTGGTTTCCATATCCAGGGTCTTCCAGAACGAAAGCGCCACCAGGCAGGACCCTCCCAGAAAAAAGAGCAGTTTGACCGAAACGGCTGGCCCGGAGGCGCAAAGGGCCAGGGCCGCCGCACCGAAAGCAGACATGTGAAACGCCAGACGGGCCCAACCCTCTCCTCGTCGCAAACCGGCCCGTGCCGGGTGCATCCGAAAAACAGCGGCAAAGAGCAGCACGGCGTCCATAAGCGCCCTCAGGGCCCAGCAGAGGGCCGTGCCCTCAATGCCCCGGAGACGGGTAAGGACCACCAGCATGGCGATATAAACCGGCAATTCGATCATATGGAACCTGGCCGGTATATCCGGCCTGCCCGTCGCCATCAGAAGGCTGTTGGGAATATAAGCGAGGGCGTTGACGAGAAAGCCCGCCGCGATAATACTAAAGACGGCCGAGCCTTCGGCCGCGTATTTGGCGCCCATCCATAGCCGGAGAAAATCCCCCCCGAATAGAAAGACCGAGACGGTTATCATCCCCGCCATGAAAAGCAGGGCCTTCAGACCGCGGGCCACAATAAGGTTTATCCTTTCCCCCTGCCCCGTCACGTGCAAACCGCTCAGGGCGGGAAAAAGCGTGGCCGTCAGGGCGCCGGGTATTATGGCAAACCTGCCTAATACCTCACACGGGACCGTGTAGTATGCAACCGCTGATACGGAGACAAGCGCGCCCACAAAAAACCTGTCCATGTTTGTGAAAACAGACGATAGCAGTCCGGACAGGCAGACCCATCCCCCGAACTTCGCAAGCCGTCGGACATCGTCGAAGCCGGCCCTCTCCCCACCACGCAGAATTTCCGGGCAGATTCTTGCCGAAAACAGGAAGAAAAGGAAAGCAAAAAGATAAAGCACCAGGACAAGGGCCAGGATTATACGGGGAAAAGACCACCCGAGGAGGGCCCCCGCAAGCGGCGCGAGAGCGCTCGTGATGTTAAGCGGCACCCTTGCCAGGTTTATCAGGTCGAACCTCTGGAAGGCCGCAAGCAGGCTCCTGAACGAATTGGCCGCGAGGACGGCGGGAAAACCGAAACTCGCTATGTAAAAACCGCTCTTCGCCTCCCCAAGCAGGCCCCCGCCGATTTTCAATATCCTGCCGGCGAGATACGGGGTCACAAGCATCAGCGCGATCATTGCCAGCACCCCGATGGCGGCCTGCGCGCCGAGCCCGGCAAGCGCTACCCTTCTAACGGCGCCCCTGTCGCCATTGCACAGCGCCTCGGCGCAGTACTTGGTAATCGCCGGAGAGAGACCGAAACTGAACATATGGGCGTACCCGACCGTCACCCAGATGAGAGAAAGAAGCCCGAAACGTTCCGCGCCCAGTATCCTCACCAGCGGTGGTATGCTGAAAATGGCGACCAGGGCCGGGACGGCCCACCCGATGAGGTTCAAAGCCGTGTTCTTCGCTATCGTCCCGTTTTTTATCTCAAACATGAAATTCCATGTATTGGCTTTTTCCCCGGGCCTGATGCCGGGACCCTTTCGCTCATCTGGCTATATAATCCCCGGTCAGAAGCCTCGCAAGAAACTCCATATCAAGGTGGACATAGCTCGACAGTATGCTCAGGGCCGACCAGAGCCTGATCCTTGCCGTTCCGGCTCTCAGTGACTGCCACGTATAAAAACGGCTCTTTTTCCAGTTCGATTTGAGCATCTCTATCCGGCCGCGCCTGAGGGAGGCCGAGGCAATATTTCTTTCGTTGTTTCTCAGGATGTCCCGCCTCGTAAGTGACAGGCCCCTCTTCCGCTCCGGCCCGAGAGAGTCAAAAACGGAAACCAGACAATCGTTCATTCTCCGCACCATTGCCACATCAAGTCCGGCGGTTACCTGCGCGCCGTGCGTCCTCCATTGGCCCAATATCTTGTTTACGAACCGGAATTCCCCTTCCATGGCGAGGGCAAGCCATGTGGGATAATCGACGTAAGGGACCCCGGCAGGCTGCCGGAACCCGCCGATTGAAAGAAGGGCGGCCCTCCTCGCCATTACCGTGACCGCCGGGATGGGATTTGCGACAAGAAGGTAATTCATTTGGTCTCCCCGGAAGTCCGGCATCTTGTGCGGGGCGGGTATCACGCCCAGACGCCTGTCGTTTCTGTCGATCACATCCGCAAACCCCCAGGACAATACACAGTCGCCGGAACCGAAAAGCCCCAGTTGCGTCTCAAGCTTGTCCGGGGGCCAGGCGTCGTCGCCCTCCAGAACGGCTATGAAATCGCCCCTGGCCATCCCGAGGGCCCTGTTGTAGCTCTCCGCCAGCCTGAAAACACCCTTGTTCTCCTGGCGGACGCATTTTATCCTGCCGTCTCCGAAAGAGGCGGCCAGGCAGGCCGTATTGTCGGTCGAGCCGTCGTCTATGATGATCTGTTCCCATCCCGCGAACGTCTGGCCCAGAACGCTCCTGATGCACCTGCCTATAAACGGCGCATGATTGTAAGCGGGAGTTATTATGGAAACCAACGGGGTCATTTGCCTTTCTTCCATCCGGCAGGGACGGGGACGGACCACCTCAAAAACACTGCAGCTCATTTGCGCGCCGCCGCCTTTCTGTTCAAACCACCCATTTCCTGCCGCGGAAAAGGCCATATTCCCGAAGGAAATATTCAAGCGTCTTGTCAAGCCCCTCATCGAGGCTGACAAGGGGCTCGAAACCGGGCATCGTCCTTGCCATGGAGATGTTCGAATGGTTCCTTCTTATGTCTCCGGGCTGCGGCTTGCCGAACCTGAGGGTGGTCTTTATACCGGTCCTTTTC
Source organism: Nitrospirota bacterium (assembly GCA_021790695.1). Lineage (GTDB taxonomy): Bacteria > Nitrospirota > Thermodesulfovibrionia > Thermodesulfovibrionales > JdFR-88 > JAJYGJ01. The sequence goes on from JAJYGJ010000098.1 coordinate 6,085, forward strand.
TCGACGAGCCGTCCGACTGCCAGGGCAAGCTCATTGATCGATGTCTCCCGGCGGGTCGCCACCTGGAACACACCCGCCGCGAAGGGCGTCTTCGCGGCCAGCAGAATGGCCCGGATGATGTCATCCATGTAGATGAAGTCCCTGGTCTGGTTTCCGTCGCCCGATATCACCAGGGGCGCTCCGTTCAGGGCGTTCCGGAAAAAACCGGCCACCACGCTGTGCTTGTGCGCGCATCCCGGTCCGTAGACGTTTCCGAATCTGAGGGCCACGGCCGAAAGACCGAACGTCCTTGCGTAGGCCCGGCAGTAACCCTCGCCGGCCAGTTTGCTCGCCCCGTAAGGCGAGACTGGCTCCGGGGCAGGTCCTTCATAAACCGGCGGCCGCGCTCCACCGCTCAGCGCGCCGGCGGAGGCGAAGACGAATTTCTTCACCTCGGCAACCCGTGCCGCCTCGAGCATGTTCAAAGTGCCGGCGATATTGGTCTGCATGTCGTCAAACAGGCTTTGGACCGACTGAGAGACACCCGCGGTCGCCGCAAGATGAATGACGGTCCCGGCGCCGCTGGAGCTTTCATAGCAGTCCATGAAATCCCTGATATCTCCCCTGAAGAGTTCCAGGTCGTCGCCCCGGGGCCGCGCCGAAAACAGGTCCTTCTCCGAACCCGCGGAAAGGTTGTCGAGGACCCTCACCTTGATTTCCCCGCCTTCGAGCAGGCGCGCGGCAAGGTTTTTACCTATGAAGCCGCAGCCGCCCGTTACAAGCCAAAGTTTCTTCGTTCGATCCCCAGGCGGTTCAAAAGAGATTTTTTCCGTTGGAAGGTTTTTCATTGGCAAATTTCCCATTAGAAAACGGCGGTCATTTTTTCATTGCATAAAAGCGGGTTTTCACGGACAAAAAAGGGGCGGTTTTTTCCTTCATGCCCGATAAAAACCTCGCCGTTATGCCCCGGGCCGCTTCATGGCCCCCGGGATTCGGGGACAGGCTACCGCCATAAGGGTTTTTTGCCTGCATCCCCCTCCCTCAAGACGCGATATCGGCCCCGGATAATCCAGCAACAATTCGCCGGCGATTCGCCACAAAAAAAACAGATTGATTCGTCAAATCCAACACAACCGTAGATTGTATAAAAAGTAGTATAGTGACCGGCAATCCTGATGTCAAGGATTATTCGTAAAGCGGGATGGCCTGGTGTTTCAATAATAACAAGCCTGTCTCCGGGGCCGGAATGTTATTGGATCCTCAGGGTCTTGTACGGGCATGGAAGGGGGTTGAAACAGGCCTGACTATCGGGCCGTTCCCTGACCGGGAGCGCGAAACGCACGCCGCCGCGCAAGGCTAAAAACCATCGGTCTCCGTCATGGCCGCCTCTTTTTTACCGGTCCTTGAAATTCCCCCCCCCGATCCGCGAAAAAGTCCGCATTATGAGCATAAAATCGGTCAACACTTTTTTCCGGCTGCCCACATACTCCGATGAAAGCCTTATCTTCTCGGGAAGCACCCTGGCCGTATAACACTCTTCCCAGTCGGGCCGGGAGGCCAGCACCGTCTCTTCATCCGCAAACCGGATGGACGCAGGGTCCGTAATCCCGGGCCTCACTTTGAGGAGCCGTTCATACTCCGGCCTGAAGAGCTCGACATATTTTCTTATCTCCGGGCGCGGTCCCACAAAACTCATCTCTCCCCTGAAGACATTTATAAGCTGGGGAAGCTCGTCTATCTTGTATTTCCTTAATATCCTGCCCGACCTCGTTATCCTCCTGTCGCCGCGCACGGTAACCGGCGGCCCGTCTTCCGCGAGTCCGCCTGCCGCCGAATTGCCGCGCATGCTCCTGAACTTGTACAGGTAAAAAGGCATGAAATCCCTGCCTATCCTCTCCTGCCTGAAAAAAACCGTTCCGCCGCCGTCCAGCTTTATCATCACCGCGGCCATGAAAAAAACGGGCAAAAAAACAACCAGCCCCATAAGGGAGAAAAAAAGATCAAAACACCTTTTAGCCACGAATTCCGATTCCCACACTTACTTTAGAATATCCCCGACCGCCCTAATGACCCTTTCCTGGTCATCCGCCGTCATCTTTGTGTACATGGGCAGGCTCACCGCCCGCTCATAGGCATGGAGCGCGTTTGGAAAGTCCCCCGGTTGAAGGCCGTACTTGCCCCGCCAGTAAGGGTGCAGATGCAGCGGGATGAAATGGACGCTGCATCCGATGCCTTTTTCCGCCATCATTTCTATGAACCTGTCGCGGTGAACGCCTGCGCCGTCGGCCAGCCGTATAACATACAGGTGCCATGCATGCACGTCTCCAAGCCTTGCCCGGGGCGGCAGGACCACCGGGAGGTCTCCAAAGGCCTCGTTGTACCTGGCCGCCATCTTTGAGCGTATCCTGTGGAAACGCCATACTTTTTCAAGTTGGCGTATGCCGATTGAGGCGGCGAGGTCTCCCATGTTGTATTTGAACCCGGGGGCGACGACTTCATAACGCCAGGACGGGGTCTCGGCCCGATACCTGTCAAAGGCGTCGCGGCTTATGCCATGCAGCCTCATCACCCGGCAGCGGGCGGCCATTGCCGGGTCCCTGGTCACGATCATCCCTCCCTCTCCGGCCGTTATGGTCTTGGTTGCGTAAAAGCTGTAAACGGCGGCATCGCTGCCAAGGCAGCCGATGAGGGCATTCCTGTACAACGCCGGTATCGCATGCGCGGCGTCCTCTATGACCTTTAAGCCATGGCGCCCGGCTATCCTTAATATTTCGTCCATCTCGCAGGGCAGCCCGCCGAAGTGCACCGGGATTATGGCCCTTACACTATTTCTCCGGCTGCCCCGGGCAAGATACTCCCCGACCCTGGCAGGGTCCAGGTTCAAGGTGGCCGGTTCAATATCTATAAAGACGGGGTCGGCCCCCAGATATCGTATGACCTCCGCGGTGGCGGTAAAGGTATACGGGGTCGTTATAACGGAGTCGCCCGGCCCTACTCCCGCGGCCTCCAAGGCAAGGTGGAGGCCGGATGTGGCCGAGTTGACAGCTATGGCCTGCGCGCCGCCGCCGATGAAGGAGGCAAATTGCCCCTCGAACTGCCTTGTCCTGGGACCGGTCGTTATCCAGCCGGACCGCAGCGCCGATACCACCTCCTCTATCTCCTCCTCCCCGATGTCAGGCAGGGCAAACGGAATGAACCCTTCCGCCCCCGCCGCCCTTCCGGCCGGACTGCCTTCAACCCTGAACATTGCGCGCCCCCAGACCGTCCGTGTTTTTATAGTCCCCCGTATTCCCGCGGCCCTCCCTGTTTTTATAAGTCGTCACCTTCCGGCCGCCTGCGGCCCGGAGGACCCCCAGGAAAAACCCGGCATTCGCAAGCAGAAAATTGAATACCTGTGCGGCCACCGGCAGCCGCACCCTGTTTTTTTCAGCCGCACAACCAACCGCGCCAAGGCAATAAAACACGGCCTGAAGATAAAAAAAGGCCCTGTAGAAGCCGCCTGCCGGAAACAGGAAACAGGTTGTCGCGAAAAGCAGGAGCATGAAATAGGGAGTGAGCCACCGGAGCGTTTTGTGGGAGAAGACAGCGATAAAAAGCATCGGGCGCCTGAACGGGTTCAGATGAGGAATCCGGCTGATTGTGCCCGTAATGTTCCTGAGCGTCATTCTGGCGCGCGCCTCCAGCTCTCCATTCACGGTCGCGGGGAAATGGTCGTACACTACGGCGCTGTCCTCGTGGACAACCCTGTAACCCCTGGCCACCATGTCAAGCGGGATTATGCAGTCGTCACCGTATCTTGCCTCGAAGGGCCTGAACAGGTCCTTCCTGAAGGCCATTATCATGCCGGATGCGGTATGCAACAGTCCAAGCCTGCTTTCAAGCCTTCTCAACAGCATCTCGTACCGCCAGTAAAAGCCCTGGCTCTCCCCTATCGCGGAGCCGTCACGCCTCAGCATTAGCTTGCCGCTTACGCACCCGGTCCTCCGGTCGGCAAAATGCCTCACAAGCGCCTTTACCGCGCTCCGGTCAAACCTGCTTCCGGCGTCCGTAAGGACTATGATCTCCCCCCTGGCATGCGGGATTGCCCTGTTTTGAGCAAGGCTCTTGCCTCCGGCCTCAACCCTTATCAACCGGACCATGGGCCTGCCAAACGCGGGATGGCCCTGGTGCAGCATGCCCTCCACTATGCGTTCCGTTTCGTCAGTCGATCCGTCCGAGGCCACCAGTATCTCGCACCGGTCCGCGGGGTAGTCGAGGGAGAGCAGGTTTTCCATCCTTTCCCCGATCGCCCGTTCCTCATTGCGCACGGTAAGAAGTATCGTCACAAGCGGGGACCCGGACTTTTTCTCCTTCCCGCGGCGCTTGCCCAGCGAGAGGGCGGCAAGCAGGAGGAGATAGCCGGCCCAGATATAAAGAAGCGTCCCAAGACAGAGGAAAAAAAGAGGTTTCATATTTATTCTTCTTTTCAGGCATATCTTTGTTTTTCTTCAGGTATGTATTGGGCCCTCGCGGAAATGGCGTCTTCCACGGCCTCTTTCCGCCACCTGGAGGTGCAGATGATCTTCGAGGCATCGCAGCGCCCGGCGTATTTTTTCGCTATCCAGATCACCTCTTCCATAAGGCCCTTTTTCAGGGTGGTGGGGTCCAGTCCAAGGTCCAGGAGGCATTTGTTTTCAACCGAAAGGTCGTTTTCCGCGGCCTCGTTCCGGGGGTTCTCCAGATAGGCGATCGCGGCCCCGGTCAGCCCTGACACCATCTTCGCGAGGTCCCGCACCCGGTGGGTCTCGGTCATCTGGTTTATTATCTTGACGCCTTCCCTCTTGTCCGGCGGGTTCGAAATTGCAAGCTCTATGCACCGCACCGTGTCGCGGATATGGATGAAGGCCCTGGTCTGTCCACCTGTCCCGTGGACGGTAAGGGGGTGCCCGATTGCGGCCTGCATCAGGAACCTGTTAAGGACGGTACCGTAATCCCCGTCGTAATCGAACCGGTTGATGAGACGCTCGTCGCGCGCGGTCTGCGGGGTGTTCGTGCCCCACACGATCCCCTGGTGCAGGTCCGTTATCCTCAGCAGATCGTTTTCCGCGTAATACTGGAACAGCAAGGCGTCCTGGCACTTCGTAACGTGATAGACGCTGCCCGGCCTGGGCGGATACATTATCCGCGTCTCCACCTCCCTGACCCCGTCGAGCATCTTTACCTTGAGATACCCGAAGGTTATCTCAAGG
>JAJYGJ010000112.1 GCA_021790695.1 Nitrospirota bacterium
GACGCCGTAAGGCAGCTCGAAAGGCTCTGGAGGCTGGACATCGTCTACCGCGACCATTACGGGATCGAGGATTTCCTTGCCCGGGTCGGCAGCGAGACCGCAGAGGGCGCCCGGTGCCGGCACTGTTACCGGATGAGGCTCTTTGAGGCCGCGGAGGCCGCGAAAAAAGCAAAGGCCGACGCATTTGCGACCACGCTGCTTTTCAGCCCCTACCAGAAGTTTGATATAATAGCGGCCGAAGCGGCCGAGGCGGAATCCATGTTTGGCGTCCCTTTCTATCTCGAGGACTGGAGGGCCGGTTTCAGGGAAGGCGAGGACCTCTCAAGAAAGCTCGGGTTTTACAGGCAGAGATACTGCGGCTGCGCCTTCTCGGAGAAGGAACGGCCGGAAAAAAAGAAACCGGGCAGGCCGGCATGAACGGGGAAAAATGGAGGACCGCCTGAAAGGGGAAAATGGGGGGACTTCAGCAGATAGGCAAATTTCTGGCTGCGGTCGGGGTGGTTTTGGCCCTGATCGGCTTTTTTTTGATCTTCGCCGGCAGGCTTCCCTTTCTAAGGTGGCCCGGTTTCAGGTGGATCGGCAGGCTGCCCGGCGACATCCTGATAAGGAAGAAGAATTTCACCTTTTACTTCCCGCTCGCCACGAGCATTGTAATAAGCATCATCCTTACGCTTATATTGCTGATCCTGAGGAGGAGATGAGAGAGGTGATAATGAGTCGGCGGCCATTTTCCTTTTCCTTTCTATTATTTTTATTTTTATCATCCTTTTCCCTTTTTTTTGTCTTTTTTTCCGGCGCTGCCCGCGCGCAGGACATAAAAGTGCTGATACTGGACGGCCAGTTCAACCGCGTGCCGGCCGCGGGGGAGAAGCTGCGGCTGCTGGACGATACGGCGGGAAAGCTCCTTGTCGGAGACAGGTCTTACACCGGCAGGATAGAGGTCTGGCGGGGAGAGGGCGGGCTTTACCTTATCGACAGCGTGGATATCGAAGACTACATCAGGGGCGTGGTGAAGTCCGAAACGGGAAGCGACTGGGCCATGGAGGCGCTGAAGGCGCAGGCAGTCATATCGAGGACCTACGCGGCGTACAAGCTGCTGCACTCCCCGGGGATGAAATACGATCTTACCTCTTCCGTGCTGGACCAGGTTTACGGGTGCGACGCCCCCGACGGCAATGTCTGCAAGGCGGTGGACGAGACCAGGGGACAGATTCTTGTGTACGATGGAAAGCCGATAGAGGCCTTTTTCCATTCCACGTCCTGCGGCGAGACGGAAGACCCCTACGAGGTTTTTGGAACGCATTTGCCCTATCTGAAACCGGTCAAGGTAAATTGCGGTCTCTCCCCGTATTCCGAATGGGACCGTCAGTTTTCAGCCGGCCGGTTGCAGGCGGCGCTGAAATCGGGCGGCATCGACACAGGCCCCATAACGGGCGTAAGGATAAAATCTCATACCTGCACGGGCAGGGTAAGGGACCTGTTGATCGAGGGCAAAAATGGCGTCTTCAAGCTGAAGGCCACGGACGCGCGCAAGCTCCTCGGATGGAGGGCCCTTCCAAGCACCGATTTCACCTTGAGTTTCAATGACGGTTTCCTGGACCTGGAGGGCAGGGGTTACGGGCACGGGGTGGGGCTCTCCCAATGGTCGGCCCTTCAGATGGCCCGGCAGGGAGAGACCTACCGGCAGATACTGGCCTATTTTTATCCCGGCGCAAGGCTTGAGCAGTGGGGAGCCGAAATTGCGTCAGCCGGACAGGCTCAGCATGCCGGACAGGCTCAGCCTGCCGGACTGACCCATACGGCCAGGAAGTGAGGCAGCCCACCCCGGTCAAAAGACCATATGGCGCGGGCGGCTTTTCCTATGCATATAGATGATTTTTCCTTTGCCCTGCCGGAAGATTTGATCGCCCTGAGGCCTGCGTCCCGCAGGGACGGCGCGAGGCTCCTCGTTCTTTCCGAAGGCGTCACGGAGCACAGGCGCTTCCACAATCTTCCCGAATACCTTCGGGAGGGCGACATCCTTCTTCTGAACGATACCCGGGTGCTTCCGGTGCGCCTCACGGGCAGGAAGGAGACCAGTCTCGCTGAGACCGGGGGCAGGCTTGAGGTGCTGCTCCTCCGTAAGGTCGGGGAGGCCAGCCCCCGCGAGGCCAGCCCCCGCGAGGCCGGTCCCGGGGCTTCAATGCGGACCGAAGAGAAATGCCGGGAGGAATTCTGGGAAGTCCTTTACAGGGGCAGGTACGCCGGCAGACTGAAGATAAACGACGAGCTCGAACTGGAACTGGGGGAGACCAGTCTCGCTGAGACCAGTCTCCCCGAGACCGGTCTCCCGGTGGCTGGTCTCAGCAGGGTGGCCAGGGTCATATTCAGGGGTGATTTGTTTGAAATCATTTCGAGGTGCGGGGCCATGCCGCTTCCGCCGTACATAAAACGCAAGCCCGACGAATCCGACCGGGAGCGCTACCAGACTGTCTATTGCAGGGACGGCGGGTATGACGGCGGGTATGACGGCGGGGCGCGCGCTTCCGGGGTTTTCGGTTCGGTTGCCGCGCCTACGGCGGGGCTCCATTTCACCCCGGAGCTTCTGGATGCCATCCGGGCAAGGGGCGTCCATGTCAGATACCTCACGCTTCACGTGGGCAGGGGCACATTCATGCCGGTGAGACACCGGGATGTCCGGGAGCATCGCATGGAGCTGGAGCATTTCGAGATCGACCGCGCGCTTGTGAACGAGATAAATGAAATCCGGAGGGCGGGCGGAAGAAAAAGGCTCTGCGCCGTCGGCACGACGACGGCGAGGGCGCTGGAAGGGTATTTTTCCGGCAGGTGCCGGCTGACTCCGGGCAAGGAAGGAAACGGGACGATTGCGGGCGTGACGGACATCTTCATTTATCCGGGCTACCGGTTCAGCGCGGTTGACGCGCTTGTCACGAATTTCCACCTGCCCCGCTCCACGCCTCTCATGCTGGCCTCGGCCATGGCGGGAAGACTTGCCCTTCTGAAGGCATACGAAGAGGCCGTCCTGGCCGGTTATAGATTTTTCTCCTACGGTGATGCTATGCTTATATCAGATGGGAAGAAATGCTTTTAACTCTTTGAAAGAGATAAGAAAGCATGTGTGCGCAGCAAGCCATTGGAAACAGTAACCAGCCGGATAACAATCGATATAAATAAGGAATTGGACTTCGTCACGCAGGGACTCGAGCCCGCCTTCAGGCTTATCGAGGAGGGCCTTGGGGTGGTGATGGGGTTTCGGGGCGACCAGATCTTCATCCAGGGCGACAGCGCCTCCGTCCGGAAGGCCGGGCAGCTCGTGGAGGAGTTGCGGCTTGTCGGCAGGCAGGGCTACATCCCGGGGCTTGAAGACATAAGGGCGGCCGTCAATGCCCACGCGGCCGGCGCGAAAAGGGACCAGCCGGGGGAAAACTCCGGGGAGCCTTCAACGGGCAATATAGAGATACCCTCCAGGAAAAGGCTTGTCATTCCGAGGACGGAGGTCCAGAGGGCTTATATCGAGGCCATCAGGCAGTTCGATATGGTCTTCGGCATCGGGCCCGCCGGCACCGGCAAGACCTATCTGGCCATGGCCGCGGCCGTAAGCGCGCTCCTGAGGAAGCAGGCCAACAGGATCGTCCTTGCGAGGCCCGCGGTGGAGGCCGGCGAGAAGCTGGGCTTTCTGCCGGGCGACATCTTCGAGAAGGTCAATCCGTATTTAAGGCCCCTCTACGACGCGCTCTTCGACATGATGGAGGCCGAAAAGGCCATGCGGCTGATTGAGAAGGGCGTGATAGAAGTGGCGCCGCTGGCCTTCATGCGCGGCCGCACCCTGAACGATTCCTTCGTCATACTGGACGAGGCGCAGAACACGACTTCGGAACAGATGAAGATGTTTCTTACACGGCTCGGTTTCAATTCGAAGACGGTCATTACCGGCGACGTCACCCAGATAGACCTCCCTTCCGACAGGACCTCCGGCCTCATCGAGGCCGAAAGGATACTGAAGGGCATAAAGGACATCAAAGTGATATACTTTACCGAAAAAGACGTCGTCAGGCACAGGCTGGTCCAGGAGATACTGAAGGCGTATGAAAGACATGATAAACGCCCAAAACAGACAGACTAGGATACCGTCCGCGGCTCCCCGGATCCAGCCGGTATATTTCCATATCGCGCTTTTCAGCCTCGCGGCTTCTTTCGCCCTGATGACGAGTTTCAGGGTCCAGAACCTCGTAGGCTCCTTTCTCGTGACTTTTCTCCTGATGGCCGTTTTTTACCGGGACATGGCCCGATACAAGCCCAAATTCCTTCTGGCCGGGAAAAATCTGCTTCTTTTGGGGCTTCTTGTAGTGGCGACGCTGCTTTTTTCCCGGTTGTCGGGTTTCCTGCTCCAGGGCATGGCTAAGGGGTTCAGGCTGCCGCCCGGCAGCGTGGTGTACGCCATTCCGATCGCCTCCGGGGCGATGCTGGCGATGCTCCTTTTCGACTCCCACACCTCCATAATGTTCTCTTTTGTCGTGAGCCTGCTTGCCGGACTATGGCTGCGGGACGCGGCTTATCCCGTCTTCGCCTTCATCGGCAGCCTGACGGCGGCCTTCAGCGTTATCCGCTGCAAGAAGAGGACGGAGATAGTGAAGGGCGGCGGTTACCTGCTCGTGGCGAACGTCATCACGGTCATGGTCCTCATGCTGCACTCAGGCGGATTTTTCACTCTGAAGACGGTATATTCCGTGATCTTCGCCGCGGTCGGCGCGGTGGCGGTGACGGCGACGGTCTCGCTGGCCCTGCCGGTCCTCGAATATGTCTTCGGCGTCACCACGGACATAAGCCTGCTCGAGCTTCTGAACCTCGACCACCCGCTCATGAAGACGATGATGATAACGGCCCCGGGCACCTACCACCACAGCATAATCGTCGGCAACCTGGTGGAGGCGGCGGCCGAGGACGCGGGCGTCAACCCCCTCCTGGCAAGGGTGAGCGCCTACTACCACGACATAGGCAAGATAAAGATGCCAGATTATTTCGTCGAAAACCAGGCGGGCGGTGTGAGCAAGCATGAGCGCCTGACCCCGCATATGAGCAGCATGGTCCTCATATCGCACGTCAAGGAGGGGACGGAACTGGCCAGGCAGTACAAGCTGCCGGAGGCGGTCATTGCCGTCATCGAGCAGCACCACGGAAACTCCCTCATAAACTACTTCTATCAGAAGGCGAAGGAGAAGGCCGAGGACCTGAACGAGGAGGAATACAAGTATCCGGGGCCCTCCCCCCAGAGCAAGGCCGCGGCCCTGGTGATGATGGCCGACGCCGTGGAGGCCGCCTCGCGCGTGCTCTCGGACCCCACGCCGGCCCGCATATCGAACCTTGTAAACCGGATAATAAACCACATATTCCTCGAAGGCCAGCTCGACAACTGCGAGCTTACGCTCAAGGACATCCAGAAGATCAAACAGCGGTTCATCTATATCCTGAACGGCATATTGCACAAGAGGATAGACTACCCCGGGTTCGATTTCGACAGGGAGGGGGGCGGTGAAAATGCCGGTCCGGATAATCAACTACCGGAGGCGGACGCCGCCGGGCGGCAGTCGGATAAGGAAAGACTCTCTCAGGCTGCTCGGCTGCTCCGGTTTCCAAAAAGCTGAGCTGGAGGTGGCCCTCGCGGGGACCCGCCGCATGCGCCGCCTGAACCGCGACTGGCGGGGCGTGGACAGGCCTACGGACGTCCTGTCGTTTCCCTTCCATGAGCGGGAAGAGCTGCGCGCGCTGCCGGCGGGAATGAAAAATCCCTTCATCCTGGGGGAGATAGTCATTTGCCCGGAGGTGGCCGCGAAAAACGCGAAAGATGCCGGCCTTGGGCTGGAGGACGAGATACGGCGGCTCCTCATTCACGGGTATCTGCACCTGCTGGGACATGACCACGAGGCCGGCGGGCAAGAGGCGCGCCGCATGCGGAAAAAAGAGAGGGAGCTCTTAAATGTCCTCATTGAATGACTGGTTCCGGAGCGCCGGTTTCGCCATTGAGGGCATCCTTCACGCGGCCAAGACCCAGCGGCACCTGCGCTACCATTTCTACGCGGCTTTTTTCGTCCTTTTCCTGAGCTTCCTGCTGGGGGTTTCGAGGACCGAGTTCCTGGTGATATCGGTCTCCGTGATACTGGTGCTCCTGGCCGAGATGCTCAATACGGCGATCGAGGCCACCGTGGACATCATTAGCCCGGAGCTGAACGAAAAGGCCCGCATAGCCAAGGACATCGCGGCGGGGACGGTGCTCATCACCTCATGCGGGGTTGCGGTCGTGGGTGTAATAATCCTCTATCCCTACATGGAGGGCCTGTTTGCAAGCGGTTTCAGGATAGCCAGGCACTCCGGGCCGGATACCGCCCTGCTGGCGATAGTCTTCGTTTTGATCGCCGTGGTGCTCCTGAAGGCGAGATTCGCCGTTGGGCGCACGCTTTCCGGCGGGATGCCCAGCGGGCACGCCGCCCTGGCATTTTCGGCCTGGGTCTCCATCACGTACCTGACCGGCAATTTCATGGCCTCGGCCCTCGGCTTCATCCTGGCCTTCGCCGTGGCGAGAAGCCGGACCAGGAGGAAGATACACAAGCCAATCGAGGTCATCGCCGGGGGGGCGCTGGGCGCGGTCATCACGTTTTTCTTTTTCAGGCTGTTTTCCTGAGGGGGTGTTTTTCATTTGACGGAAAAGGCGCTCCTGGAAAAATTTCTTAAACACCTGGAGCTTGAAAAGGGCGCCTCGGAACATACGCTCCGGGCCTACAGGACGGACCTTGAGCTTTTCTTCGGACAGTGGGGGCTCAATCCGGGCGACACGGGGCTTTCGGACATCAGGGCGCACACGGCCTTTCTCATGGGGAAGGGACTCAAAAAAAGCTCGGTGGGAAGGGCGCTGTCCACCCTGAGGTCATTTTTCAGGTTCCTCTCCCGCGAGGGCTATATGGATGCAAACCCCGCCAGGCTCGTGCGCTCACCCAAACTTGAAAGAAAACTCCCGCATTTCCTTACCGTCGAGGAGGCCTTCGGCCTCATGGAAACCCCTGGCAAGAGCAAAAGGGGTTTTGGCCTGCTCAGGGACAGGGCGGCCCTTGAGCTTCTCTATTCAAGCGGTCTTCGCGTGGGCGAACTGGCCGCCCTGGACATGGATGACCTGAGTCTCGTCGAGGGTATGGTAAAGGTGAAGGGCAAGGGGAAGAAGGAAAGGCTTGTTCCCGTGGGAAGCAAGGCCGTCTCCGCCCTGAGGCAATACATCACGGAGCGTTTCGTGCTCACCAGGACCCTCAAGGAGAAAAGGTCTCTCAAGGGGACCATGTCCCCGGAGGAGAACAGGTCCCGGCAGGGGAAAAAACAGGGTGGCTTTTCCGCAAAAAAAACCTCGGGAGACGGGGTCTCTGGAGACAGGGTCTCCTCCGGGGAAGCGGCCGGCGCGCGGAGGGCGGGGGATGACAACGCGCTTTTCATAAACCGGTCGGGCGGCAGGCTCACCGAAAGGTCCCTGAGGCGCGCGGTGGTGGCATGGGCCAGGCGCGCGCTGCCCGGAAAGAAGGCGACCCCCCATACGCTCAGGCACACGTTTGCCTCGCACCTTCTTCAGGCGGGGGCCGACCTGAGGGTGATCCAGGAACTCCTGGGGCATTCGAGTCTCTCCACCACACAGAAATACACGCACCTGGACATCGCGCACCTGATGGACGTCTATGACAAGGCCCACCCCTTGGCTGACGATTGATTTTTGTTGCGTCTCAATTTGAAGCCGGTCAATGGCGCTTTCGCTTTTTGAGATTTTGACTTCCTGCGGAACTCAATGCGGGGAATTTCAATTTATTTATTTTCGCTCGCTTTGCGCTCGCTATCCATTCTTTCTGCGCGCGGACTTGCTTGAATCCCGAAACTCGCCCTGACGGGCTCAGACAGTCGGAGATGCGGCCGCTTCGCTTCGCCGGCATCGGCAACGAAAAAAATCTATGACGCTCAAGCGCCATCGCCGGCTTCCCAAACAACCGGTATAAGCAAACACATGGAGTAGATGGATGTGAGCACGGGCGTAACGGGGTACGGTGGGCGGTGAGCGAAACGCGCGTAAAAGCCGGGATGGAGTGTGCGGCCCACATTGGCGCAAGAAGCTGAACCGCCTGTCGTACCCCTGGAATGAGACGAGCATGCCTGCCTTCCGCCTTCTGCCTTGGTCTGACTTAATTAAACTGAGTCGCTACCGAATTTTTACAGCCTTACGCCCATAAGGAGCAGGCACCAGTAGAGGAGGGGGGCCGAGAGGAGCGGCCCGTCCAGTTTGTCCAGCATCCCGCCGTGTCCGGGCAGGAAATGGCCTGAATCCTTGACTTCGGCGTCCCTCTTGAACATCGATTCCACGAGGTCTCCTATTATGGCGGTAGTGCCCATGAAGGCCCCCAGGGCGGCGGCGGCCGCGCAGGAGACGCCCAGATGGAAGACCGCGCCGGCGGCCAGTCCCGCCGCGGCCCCCCCGATGACGGAGCCCGCGGCCCCCTCGACCGTCTTATTGGGGCTCACCTGCTGGTAGAGCTTCCTTTTGCCGATCAACTGGCCCGTATAGAGGGCGAAGCTGTCACCGATCCAGACCGTGCCGTAAAGGAATATTATCCATTGGGCGCCCGCGCCCCTCAAAAACATCTGATAGAGAAGCAGCCCGGGAATGTAGAGGAGCGAGATGACGGGGGCCGATATCTCCGCGAGGGCCTCTTTCGGCCCTCCGGCGAAGAGCCTCAGTACCGCAAAGACCATCACGAGCGCCGCGAATAAGCCCGGAAATGTCCGCCCGGCCACGGCCTGGGGCACAAGCAGGACCAGACAGAAACCCATGCCGGCCAGTTTCATTTTCCGGCCCGCCCGGTAGAAGCTCAGAAACTCCCACAGGGCCGCAAGCCCCATGACGATAACAAGGGCGTCAAACCAGAAGGCGGGCAGCCTTGTTATGTAGAGGTAGAAGACCGGGACAAGGACGGCGGCGGTGACAAGCCGTTTTATATGATGCATCGGTGGGCGGTCGCCGCCCGCGGGGCAACTGCCGCCTGAGCGGGACGGCCGTGGAGGCCGGCCCCGGAGCAAGTGGCGTCGGCCGTCATGCCTTTACCGCCCCGAACCTTCTGTCGCGCGCCTGATAATCGCTCAGGGCCCGGAGGAGCTGCTCCGCGCTGAAATCCGGCCACAGCGTCTCCGTAAAGTAGAACTCCGAATACGCCGACTGCCAGAGAAGGAAGTTGCTTATCCTTTTTTCGCCCGACGTCCTTATGATGAGGTCGGGCTCCGGCAGCCCGGCGGTATCGAGGAGCCCGGAAAAAGTCTCTTCGTTTATCTCGCCAGGCCCGATGCCGGCGGCAAGGATCTTCTTTACCGCCCTCAGTATCTCGTCCCTGCCGCCGTAGCTTAAGGCGACGGTAAGCACCATCCCGTTACAGTCCGCCGTGATTCTCTCGGCCTCTCTCACCAGCCCGCGCACGCCGGCCGGCAGTCTGCCCAGGTCTCCTATCGTCCTGAAGGCCGTGTTCTGTTTTTTTAATTCGTACATCTCCCGGCGGAGGAATAAATCCAGGAGCTTCATGAGAAACGCGACTTCGGACTGCGGCCTCTGCCAGTTCTCGGAAGAGAAGCCGTAGAGCGTGAGGGCCTCGATGCCTAACTCCCTGGCCGCCTGTATGATCTCCCTTGCGCGCTCCACCCCGCGCCTGTGCCCGTCCGCCCGCGGCAGCCCTCTCAGCTTCGCCCACCGGCCGTTTCCGTCCATGATGATGCCGATGTGGCGCGGCGTGTCGCTGCGGCCCAAACGGTCCATCCGGTCCATCCGGTTCATTCCCCCTCCAGGGGGTACATGTAAAGCCGGGTCGTAAGCGGCGAGCGCCCCTTCAGTATCCTGTCAAGCTGAAGGCCGAATATCGGGCTTTCAAGTATCATGAGGCTTTTTTTCGTGGCGGCGAAATCAGAGATGGTGCCGGGAAGCCTGCGGCCCAGCACCATGAGCTTCATGGAAGAGCCGTTCCATCTGAGCACCCCGATCCGGGAGTCCTTGTAACCGAGTCCGGAGGCCATTTTAAAAATAGGCTGCCTTTCTATGAATATGGCGTCCTTGCCCAGCACCTGTATGCCGTCCTTGATGTACCAGCGGCCGGGTTCCTGCGCGGGCGCGAAGCTTGTTTTCTTGAAGCTTGTCGGGAAACCGCCGAAACTCCGCGGGGACCTCCACACCAGCCGGCCGGCCTGATCGTACACGTTTATGAAGCCCGGGTTGTCATACGCGATTATGATCGTCTTGCCGCCCCATGTCATAGGCGAGAAGCCGAAGATGTTCACCCCTTCGGGCAGATACGGCGCGGCGCCCTGCAGGGTCAGGCGTTTTTGCCTTCCATCCCAGCGGGCCATGAGTACGCCGCCCTGAAACCCGCTTGCCACAGTTGCCTTCTGGGCGTAAAGCCCTCCGTTGATCCAGCGCAGGAAAAGGCCTTTTCCTTCCCAGAGCATCTTGAACTGACCGCCT
>JAJYGJ010000184.1 GCA_021790695.1 Nitrospirota bacterium
ACAAGACCCAGAGGGAGTACTTCCTGAGGGAGCAGTTGAAGGCCATACAGAAGGAGCTTGGCGACATAGACGAGCGGGCCGAGGAGATAAGGGAATTCCAGTCCAAGGTGGAAAAGGCCAGGATGCCGGAAAAGGTCGCCAAGGAGGCCGACAAGCAACTGAGAAGGCTTCAGAAGATGCACCCCGACAGCGCCGAATCCGCGACGATAAGGACTTATCTGGAATGGCTGGTGGAGTTGCCGTGGTCGAAGTCCACAAAGGACAAGCTCGACATCAAACTCGCTCAGAAGGTGCTGGACGAGGACCATTACGACCTGGAAAAAATCAAGGAGAGGATACTGGAGTACCTTTCCGTCAGAAAGCTCAAGGCGAAGATGAAGGGGCCCATACTCTGCTTCGTAGGCCCTCCCGGCGTTGGCAAGACGTCGCTTGGCAAGTCGATCGCAAGGGCGCTCGGGCGCGAGTTCGTGAGGATTTCGCTTGGCGGCGTCAGGGACGAGGCGGAGATAAGGGGCCACAGAAGGACATACGTGGGGGCGCTTCCGGGCAGGATCATCCAGGGTCTCAAGCAGGCCGGCACGAATAACCCCGTCTTCATGCTGGACGAGATAGACAAGATAGGCATGGATTTCAGGGGCGACCCCTCTTCGGCCCTTTTGGAAGTCCTCGACCCCGAGCAGAACAACACCTTCTCGGACCACTACCTGGGGGTCTCATTCGACTTGTCCAACATCATCTTCATCACGACGGGCAACATGGTGGACACCATACCCAGCCCGCTCAGGGACCGCATGGAGATAATCTACCTGAGCGGATACACCGAGGAGGAGAAGCTGGGCATTGCGAAGAATTACCTCATCCCCAAACAACTGGAAGCCCACGGGATAACCGAAAAGATACTGAAGCTGTCGGACGATGCGGTAAGGCAGATAATCATGCAGCACACCAGGGAGGCGGGCGTGCGAAACCTCGAACGCGAGATCGCCCGTCTTTGCAGAAAGATCGCCAGGGACCTGGCCGAGGGCGGAAACGGCAGCAGGAAATCCTTCCAGATCACGCCCCGGAACCTGGGCAAGTATCTGGGCGTGCCCAAATACCTGCCCGAGGAGGAGATGGAGAAGGATTACGTGGGTGTCGCCACGGGGCTTGCGTGGACCGAGGCGGGCGGCGATATCATTTATATCGAGGCCACCACAATGAAGGGCAGGGGCAATCTCACCCTGACCGGGCAACTTGGCGAGGTAATGAAGGAATCCGCGCAGGCGGCGGTCAGCTACGTCCGCTCCAGGGCAAAGACGCTCGGCATCGGCGAGGAGATCTTCGGCAAGACGGACATACATATACACGTGCCCGCCGGGGCGATACCGAAGGACGGCCCGTCGGCCGGCATCACGATGGCCACGGCCATAGCCTCGGCCCTCACCGGAAAGCCGGTCAGGAAGGACGTGGCGATGACGGGCGAGGTCACGCTGAGGGGCAGGGTTCTGCCGATAGGGGGGCTCAAGGAAAAGGCCATCGCCGCGAAAAGGATGGGCATAAAGACCATCCTCATCCCGAAGAGAAACGCCAGGGACCTGGAGGAGCTTCCGAAATACATAACCCGGGACCTGGCCTTCATCCCGGTTGAGACCATGGACGAGGTCCTGGCAAAGACCCTCAAACAGAAAAAGAGAAAGACGGACAAGAAACCGCAGGCCGCATGAGGCTTGATCAGATCGGCGAACTGGCCCTTCTGGATTGGATAAGGAAGAAGGCCGGGGATGGGGGGAGCGGGAACAAAAGACCGCTTCTTGGCATCGGGGACGATGCCGCGGCCTTTAAACTTGCCGCCGGTAAAACGGCCCTGGCATCTTCCGACATGATGGTCGAGGGGGTGCATTTCGACCTCGCCTATTTTACGCCCTATCAACTCGGGTTCAAGATAGTCTCGGTAAACGCAAGCGACATATACGCCATGGGCGGCGTCCCGCTCATGGCCTTCTTCAGCCTGGCCGCACCGCCGGACACGAAGGCCGTTTTCATTAAAAAGATGTTTGAAGGGGTGTTTGACGCGCTTGCCCTTTACGGGGCCCGGCTCTCGGGTGGCGACCTGACGGCCTCGCCGCCGGGGGTCAAAAAAGGCCTGGTGCTGGACATGTGCGTGATCGGGGAGGCGGGCAGGATCGTCAAAAGACGCGGCGCGAAGGCGGGCGATGGAGTGTATGTCACCGGCCCGCTGGGGGATTCGGCCTGCGGGCTGGCCCTCCTGAGGGAGATCGCCCGGCCCGTTGCCCTTGAAAGCGGCGGCCTTCGCCCGGGCGGAGTGGTGAGACTGCGCCGTGGCACGCTCCGGTGGGACGTTATCAGGCCGCTTGTCGCCCGGCATCTCATGCCTGTCGCCAAGAGGCCGCCAGGGCTGGCCGTCCCGACCGCCATGCTCGACATCAGCGACGGACTTTTGCTGGATGTTTCGAGGCTTTGCAAAGAAAGCGGCGTTGGTGTCAAAATATACGAGGACAGAATTCCGGTCTCCGCCCAGATGAGGCAGGCCGCCCCCGCCCTCGGGCTGGACCCGCTTGAACTGGCGAAAAGCGGGGGTGAGGATTATGAGCTTCTCTATACCGCCCGGCGTAAGGACGGCGGGGAAAAAGGCGGGATACTGATCGGCGAGGTCATCCCCTCGGGCCGTTACATGGTGGACGCCCTGGGAAAGATGAAAAGGTTCAAGGCCGAGGGATATAAACATTTTTAAGAAAGACGGGCGTTTTTGACCTTCCGGGGATGCGGGCCGCGAAAATAACATTTTATCTTTTGAGCCTCGGATGCCCCAAGAACCTTGTGGACTCCGAGAAGCTCACAAGGAGGCTTCGGCTCTCCGGGCACCGCCCGGTCTCCGGCCCTGAAGAGGCGGACGTCCTTATAGTAAACACCTGCGGCTTCATCGAGGCGGCCAAGGAGGAATCGATCGGGGAGATACTGGGTCTTTCAAGGATCAAGGACGGCAAAAGGCTGCTGGTCTTCGGCTGCCTCTCGCAAAGGTACGGGGACGAGCTGCGGGCCGAACTTCCGGAGGTGGACGCCATGTGGGGCGTGGACGCCGAAGAGGAGATCGCCCGCTATCTGGGCGGGGAGACCAACCCCCGCGAATGCGCGCCTCCGGACGTTCGTCCCCTCGGGGCTGAACGTCCCCTCGGGGCTGAACGCCCCTCCACGTACCCCTATGCGTATCTGAAGATATCGGAGGGGTGCGGGAGGCGCTGCTCTTTTTGTTCAATCCCGCTTATACGCGGTCCGCTCAGGAATTTTTCTCCGGAGGAGATACTGAGTGAAGCGGAGGGCCATATCCGGACCGGCATAAAGGAGCTGATCCTCGTCTCCCAGGACACCGGAAGTTATAATTTGAAGGGCTACAAGCTCCCCGCGCTCCTGAAGGACATCTGCCGCCTTCCGGGGGATTTTCGGGTGAGGCTCCATTATCTGCATCCCTCCGGGATTGGTCCCTCCGGGATTGGTCCCTCCGGGGGCATCCTGGAGGCGATGGCCGGCGAGCCGAAGGCCGTAAAATATCTGGACGTGCCGCTTCAGCATTCGGAGCAGCGGATACTGAGATTGATGTCGCGGGGCGGAAGCCGGAGGGATTTCAAAAGGGCCATCTCCCGCGCAAGGAAAATGATGCCGGGGCTTGCCGTCCGGACCACCTTTATCGTTGGTTTCCCCGGCGAGAGCGAGGAGGAGTTCGAGGGGCTTATGGATTTCATCGAGGAGACGGGCTTTGAGCACGCCGGGGCGTTCGTCTACTCGAAGGAAGAGGGCACGGCGGCGGCCCGGCTGCCGGGCCAGTTGCCCCGGACGGCAAAGAAGCGGCGGTGGGACCGCCTCATGAAGGCGCAGGCCGCGATCAGCCTGGAAAAAAACAAGGCCCTCCTGGGGCGCGAGATGACGGCGCTCGTCGATGAGGCGGAGGGAGCAACGGCAGTGGGCAGACTTGCCTGCCAGTCCCCGGACGTGGACGGCGTCGTATTCATCGAAAACGCGAACGCAGGGCTCAAGGCGGGCGATTTCACCCGCGTCCTCATCACGAGGGCCTACGATTACGACCTCGAGGCCGTCCCGGTGGGGGAGGCCGGATGAGCGGGATGAACGACACTATTAATCATGCGGCCAATCATGAGGGCGGGTCGCGGTTCCCGTTCATACACGTCCTTCTTTTCCTGTTCACGGTCATAAGCACGCTTGCCGCCGGCATGATACAAAGGGGGATAAACCCTCTTACGGAGCCATGGAAATTTTACGAGGGGGTGCCCTTTTCGGCGACACTGCTGATCATACTTCTCTCCCATGAGCTGTCCCACTATTTCACCTCCAGGCGGCACAATACCCTTGCCACGCTGCCTTATTTCATTCCGGCCCCGACGCTGATAGGCACCTTCGGGGCGGTGATAAGGATGAAATCCCCCATCATGTCCAGGAGCGCCCTCATAGACATCGGCGCCTCCGGGCCTATCATGGGTTTTCTTTTTTCGGTCGTCGCGTGCGTCATTGGGCTGCACTTCTCTACGGTCATAAGCGGTCCGCGCGCCGCAAGCGGAGTGACGCTTGGAGATTCCCTGATCTTCTACCTCCTTTCGAGGGCGGTGGTGGGCAACACTTCGGGAGGGCAACTTATCCTTCATCCCATCGCGTTTGCGGGCTGGATAGGTTTTTTCGTGACCTTCCTGAACCTGCTTCCCGTGGGGCAGCTTGACGGCGGACACGTGCTCTTCGCCTTTCTGGGGCGGATGCACAAGGCGGTATCGGGCGCGATAGTCCTTCTGCTGGCGCTCTTTGGCATCCTTTTCTGGAAGGGCTGGCTTGTCTGGGCGGTCCTGATGCTCATCCTCGGGCTCAGGCACCCGCCGGTCCATTACTGGGAGAGACCGCTTGATCCGGCCAGAAAATACGTCGGCGCGGCCGTGCTCCTGATCTTCATCCTGACCTTTGTCCCGACACCGTTTAAGATCGTCTAGGGGCCTGCCGTTTTAAACGGATGGCGGGCATATTCCGCGCTGCCTCCACGGTGAGGCCCGATTTACACAATATATGGTATGCGTTTCTTTCTAACGACACCATATAATCCGCTTCTTTTTCCCTTGACATCCTAAATCGTATTTCCCTATGATTTAGTGGTAAAAAGTGGTGAAAGGTGGAGTGAAAAATGCCGGGGTTTTCTGGCAAATACTATTACACCTTGGATGAAAAGGGCCGGCTCATGGTCCCCGCCCCTTTCAGGGAGATCATATTTGCCAATTACAGCGCGAATCTTATGGTTGCCAACTCCGCCTTCGACAGTTGTCTTAACGCATATCCCCTTGAGGAGTGGGCAAAACTCGTGGAAAAGGTGAGGGGGCTTCCACGCTCGGACAGGGCGGTGAGGTATTTCCTGCGGAAGGTGATCGCCTCGGCGGTGGAGACCGCGATTGACCGGCAGGGCAGGATACTTGTCCCCTCGGCGCAGAGGCAGGATTCGGGACTGGACGGCGAGGTGGTGCTCGTGGGCCAGGTGGAGATGATAGAGATCTGGAGCAAATCCGGCTGGCAGCAGGAGACGGACGCCTCGCGCGTGGACAGGGCGGCATTCGAGGAGTCCCTTAGCCGTTATGGGATCTGAGGGATTTGGAAATGCGCCCGGTCCATCTTCCCGTGCTCGTGCGGGAGGCGATGGAGATATTGAAGCCGGAAAGGGGAGGGGTTTATGTTGACGCCACGGTCGGTTTGGGCGGGCACGCCGGGGAGATTCTCAGGCTCATCGGCGGACGGGGGCTGCTTATCGGGATCGACAGGGACGAGGATGCGCTCCTGATGGCGGCCTCGGCGCTCGCATCCGAAAACGTGGTCCTGCGGCACTCACGGTTCTCCGGCATCGAGGACGTCCTGGCCGGGCTGGGCATAGAGCGTGTGGACGGCCTTTTTTTTGACCTCGGGGTCTCGATGGCGCAGCTCAAGCAGACGGGCAGGGGGTTTAGTTTTTCCTCGGACGAGCCCCTCGACATGCGCATGGACAGGACCCAGGCCCTTACGGCCGAAGAGGTGGTAAACACTTATACCATGGAGCGCCTGGCGCTCATACTGCGGGACTACGCGGAAGAGAGGCGCGCGGGCAGGATAGCGCGGGCCATAGCGGCCAGGCGAAGGGAAAGGCCGATAAGGACGTGCAGGGAGCTGGCCGGCATAGCGGCGCGGGCATACGGCGCGGCAGGCAGAGGGCGGATCCATCCGGCCACAAGGACGTTCCAGGCGCTGAGGATAGAGGTAAACAGGGAACTGGAGGAGCTTCAGGCCGGGCTGGACTGCTCGCCGCGCGTCCTTGCAAAAGGCGGCAGGATCGCCGTCATCTCCTACCATTCCCTTGAAGACAGGGCGGTAAAGCATTTCTTTAAAAAGGCGGCCATGGAAGGGCAGTTTCAGGTGCTGACCAAAAAACCGGTGAGGCCCGGGCCAGTCGAGGTCAGGGAAAACCCCGCCGCGAGGAGCGCGAAGCTCAGAGGGGCCGAAAAGTTATGAGGGCGGCAATGAGAAGCGGGTCTGGTGTGTTATCATATTGCTTTAAGGGATCGGCATGTCTGCTTGTAGTCATCGGCTTTTTCGGGTTGATCTGGCTTCGCTCCAGCATCAGGTCGGTGCAGTATGAGCTTGGTGCGCTTGAAAACGAGCACTGGGGGGTGCTCCGTCAGCGCATGGAGCTCGATGCCGACAGGGCCACGCTTTTTTCCGACGCAAAGATCGGCGCAGTCGCGGTTGAAAAACTGGGTATGGAATTTCCGGACAGAACAATGGTGTTTTATGTGAAAAGGGATAGGGGGAGTATCCCTTATGAGGCGGCTTACAAGCGGTAAAAAAGAAAAATCCGTTTTTGTTTTTGTCTTTCAATTTTTATTTGATGGATTTTTTTTCAACCGGTCCTTTTTCAAATGAACAGGGGGCTTCTGCTCGGCACGGTTATCGCTTTCGGGTTTTTCGTGGTGCTGGCAAGGCTGGCCGGGCTCATGCTCGTGGACCACGACTGGCTTTCCGCGAAGGCGAGCAGCCAGTACCTGAGGGAGAGGGCGATTGAGGTCAAGCGCGGGGGGATATACGACAGGCAGGGCAGGGAACTGGCGGTGAGTCTCGATGCGGAATCCCTTTATTGTTACCGGGGAGAGGTGGCCCGCCCGCGCGCCGTGGCGCGGGAAGTCTCGGAGGCGACCGGGATGAAATATGCCGGCCTGCTCAGGGAGATGACGGGCCCCGGCGGCAGGCGCTTCATCTGGCTCAGGAGAAAGCTCACCCGGGGCGAGGCCGCCAGGCTGGGGAACCTGAAGTCCGTCCGGGGACTGGGTTTCACGGACGAGATCAGGAGATATTACCCTGCGGGGGTTTTGGCCTCCCAGGTGCTGGGCTATCTGAACATCGATAACAAGGCCATGGCCGGGCTGGAACGGCAGTACAACAGCACCCTGATGAACAAGGGCGGCGAAGTGGTCGTGGAAAGGGACGCCACCGGAAAGGTCCTGTCCGAGGGAGTGCAGATGGAGTCCGCGGGCGGCAACATCGTGCTCACGATCGATGAGGGGCTTCAATATATAGCGGAGACCGCGCTCGATGAGGCGATGAAGAAGTGGAAGGCCCAATCGGCCAGCCTGATAATGATGGACCCTTATACGGGCGCGATACTGGCCATGGCCGGCAGGCCGACTTTCAACCCCAACGACCCCGGCGATTTTGGCGCGGGGGCCAGGAAAAACAGGGCGATAACGGACCTCTACGAGCCGGGTTCCGTCTTCAAGATCGTCACGGGCACCGCGGCCCTCGAGTCCGGGATTGTCACGCCCGATTCGCTCTTTGACTGTCACGGGGGGGTCTTTAAGGTGGGCGGCAGGACGTTTCACGACGTGGAAAAAAACGGCGTCCTCACCTTCGAGCAGATAATAGAGAAATCGTCGAACGTGGGGACCATCCAGGTCGCCTTGAAACTCGGTCCGGACAGGTTCCACCGTTACGCCCGTTTGTTGGGGTTCGGGCGCGCGACCGGGATCGATCTGCCCTGGGAGGCCGGGGGCAGGCTCGAATACCCCCGGACCGACGTCTCGCTTGCCTCGAACGCCATAGGCTACGGGGTTGCCGTGACCCCGCTCCAGATACTTCGGGCGTACTCGGTCATTGCAAACGGGGGTTACCTGGTGACGCCCCACGTGGTCTCCAGGATAACGGCGTCCGACGGCCAGGTGATAAGCAGCTTCCGCTGCCGGGCAAAACGGGTGCTTGCGCCCGAGACCGCCGCCGTTTTCAAAAACATACTCTCCCTCGTCACGCAGAAGGGCGGCACCGCCCCGGCGGCCGCTGTCGCCGGCAACGAGGTCTCGGGAAAGACGGGCACGGCAAGGCTCTTCGATCCGCGGACCGGAAGGTACTCGGACAAGTACTCAAGCACCTTCGTGGGCTTTGTCCCCGCAAGCGGCCCGAAGATAGCCATGATCGTGGTGTTCAAGGCGCCGGAGGGGGCGATATACGGCGGCACGGTGGCGGGGCCGGTCTTCAGCGATGTCGCGGCGAAGGCGCTGGCGTATCTCCATGTGCCGTTTGACAACGCGGGGCTGGACAGAGTGGGTTATCTGAAAGGGGACGGACATGCGGTTATCTACACTCCTTGAAGGGGTGGAGACAAGAAAGATGAATAACGGCGGCGCCCCCGATGTGGAGATCGGCGGGCTTTCCATCGATTCCAGGCGCGTGCGCGCCGGGGACCTTTTTTTCGCACTCAGGGGCGGCCGGGCCGACGGCAACGCCTTCATAGCCCAGGCGCTGGGCCGGGGCGCGGCCGCCGTGCTGACCGATGATCCGCGGGTGAATGAGATAAAGGCGGGCTCTCCGGTCGTGATCGAGGTCGGAGACGGGCGGCTGGCCCTGGCCCGCATAGCGGCCAATTTCACCGGCAACCCGTCGAGGCGGCTTTCGGTCGCGGGTGTAACCGGCACGAACGGAAAGACGACCACGGCGCTTCTCATACGTCAGGCGCTCGAACGCCTGGGCAGAAAGACCGGGCTCATAGGGACGATAAAATACATCGTGGGGCGGCAGGAGAAGGCCGCGGCCTTTACCACGCCCGAGGCCCCCGATTTCCAGTCCATGCTCAGGGGCATGCTCGATGCGGGCCAGACCCACGCGGTTGCCGAGGTCTCATCGCACGCGCTCGCCCAGAGGCGGGTCGATTGCACCACGTTCAAGACTGCGGTCTTCACGAACCTGACCAGGGACCACCTGGATTTCCACAAGACGATGGAAGACTATTTCGAGGCGAAAAAACGTCTTTTTACCGAACTGCTGGACAAAGACCCTCACGCCCCCGCGGTCATAAACATGGACGACCCCTTCGGGCGAAGGCTCGCCCGAGAGCTTTCGGGAAAGTCGCCGGTCCTGGGCTTCGGCACAGGCGACGGTTCGGACATACGGGCGGCATCCATCCGGAACCGGGCGTCCGGTCTCGGTTTCCGGATAGTCTTCAGGGGCGGCAGCCACGCCGTGAATTCGGAACTCGTCGGGGCCCATAACGTCTATAACCTGCTTTCAGCCTTCGGGGCCATGATCGGGCTTGGTGTGAGCGCGGACGATGCCGCGGCGGGCATCCAATGCCTTGAGGGCGTAAAAGGCCGCTTCGAACGCGTGGAATGCGGGCAGGACTTTCTGGTTGTGGTCGATTATGCGCACACGCCCGATGCCCTTCAAAGACTTATCGGGACCGCGCGGGCGATAATCGGGGATGACTATCCCCAGGGGGATGACTGTCCCCGAAAAGACGAAACGGCAGGCGGGCCCCGGATGACCGCCCCCGCGAAGATAATCCTGGTCTTCGGCTGCGGCGGCGACAGGGACAGGGGCAAAAGACCCGAGATGGGACGGATTGCCGCGGGCATGGCGGACTTCGTTATCGTCACCTCGGACAATCCGCGAAGCGAAGACCCGCTTTCAATCATCGATCAGATAGGAAAGGGAATGGATGATGTGAAGGCGGGCGGGAAAACGCTTTTTATCCCGGACCGGGCGGAGGCGATCAGGAGGGCAATACTCTCGGCCGGCCGCGCGGACATCGTCCTCATAGCGGGCAAGGGACACGAGGATTACCAGGAGATAAACGGGGTGCGTCATCCGTTCAGCGATCAGCTTGTGGCCGCCGGGGCGCTTAAGGAGATGGCGGCGCGCGGGAGGCGGGATGCTCAGGCTTGAAGACGTGATCGAGGCGACCGGGGCAAAGGTCCTCCGGAGAGGGGCGGATGCCTTCCCCGGCCTGTCGATAGACTCAAGGACTATTGCGAGGGATGAGCTTTTCGTCGCGCTCCGGGGCGAGAGGTTTGACGGGCATGATTTTCTCCAGGCGGCGCTCGCCTCCGGTGCGGCGGGGGCGGTCATCGACCGGCCCATCGAAAAAACCGGGCTCCGCGATGAGTCGGGCAAGACCATCCTGCTGGTGAAGGAT
>JAJYGJ010000084.1 GCA_021790695.1 Nitrospirota bacterium
GAGTCCCTGAGGGTGCTGTTTGCGAGCAATGTCTTTCTCATTCCGATGATAGGCCGCTATCTCACCGAGGGCGGGGGGAAGCGCATGAGGCCGCTTTTCCTCCTGATCAGCGCCAGGCTTGCCGGCTATGAAGGCGTCAAGCACGTGCCGCTTTCAAGCGTCATTGAATCCATTCATACCGCGTCGCTTTTGCACGACGATGTGGTTGACGCGGCGCATGTGAGAAGAGGCAGGTCCGCGGCGCACATCACGTGGGGAAACCAGGTGGTTGTGCTCGTGGGCGATTTCCTGTACGCGAACGCCTTGAAAATGGCGGTTTCCTGCGGTGACATAAGGATCGTGGGGGCGCTCTCCCATGCGGTCACCTCCATGTCGGAGGGAGAACTCCTGCAGCTTGAAAAATCAGGCGACGTGGATATTACCGAAGAGGATTACATGAAGATAATCTCGTCGAAGACCGGCGTTCTGATTTCGACGGCATGCAGGATAGGCGCCCTGCTCGGCGGAATGCCGCCGGAGCAGGTGGAGGCGCTGGCCGGGTTCGGCCTCAAGGCTGGCATAACTTTCCAGATGGCCGACGACATCCTCGATTACATGGCCGACAGGGAAAACGGCTTCGGCAAGAAACTTGGCAAGGACCTGGAGGAGGGAAAAATCACCCTGCCGCTTATCTATCTTATACGGCAGGCCGGCGGGGGCGAGAGGGCGGAGATAAAAACCATCCTTGAGGGCAGCCCTTCGCAAAAGGGGCTTGACAGGATACGCGAACTGTTCAAAAAGTACGACGCGGTCGGCCTCGCGCTCGAAAGGGCGCGCGAATCTCTGAAGGAGGCGAAGGCGGAAACCGCTGTTTTAAGGGACTGCTGGGAGAAGCAGGAACTCCTTGCCCTTGCCGATTACGCCCTGCAAAGGGAATTTTAGGGATGCATCCGCTGGTCCGCCTTGCGAAACAGGCGGTCGAGCTTTATGTGAGAGAGGGCAGCGTCGTCACCTATACGGGCGAGGTCTCGGGCGGTATGCTTGAGAAGGCCGGCGTATTCGTCTGCCTCAAGAAAAACGGCCGTCTCAGGGGTTGCGTGGGCACCATCCAGCCGGTGACGTCATGCGCCGCCCTGGAGGCGGTCAGAAACGCGATAGCCGCGGCCACCGAGGACCCGAGGTTTCCCCCCGTCGGGCCGCACGAGCTTGAAGAGATCGACTACCAGGTTGACGTCCTCTTGCCGCCTGAAAAAATAACAGGCACTTCCGAGCTTGACCCAAGGAGATACGGCCTGATAATCGTGAAGGGCGCCAGGAAGGGGCTTCTCCTGCCGGACCTCGAAGGAGTGGACTCCGTGGAGGAGCAGTTCCGGATTGCCATGGCGAAGGCCGGGATCGACCCGTCTGAAAGGGGCATGGATATGTACCGGTTCGAGGTTGCGAGGTACTCGTGAAGGACACCCCGCCTCTTAAGGGGGCTTTTTCACCCGGGGAGGAGACGCTTCCCAGGCTCCTCATGCAACTGCACACCTCAGGGCTTACCGGCGCGCTCGTGGTCCAGTCCGGTTCCATCACCAAGAAACTGTACCTGAAGAAAGGGGAGGCCGTCTTCGCGTCTTCAGACAGCAGGGACGACTGGCTCGGCGTTGCGCTTGTAAAGGCGGGCAAGATAACTCTCCAGCAGTTCGAACACTCGGCCGAGTTCATGAAAAAGAGCGGCAAGAGGCACGGCGCGGTGCTGGTGGAGCTTGGATATATCACCCCGAAGGAGCTTTTCTGGGCGGTGAAGTTCCAGGTAAGGGAGATAATCTACAGCATGTTCGAGTACGATCGCGCCGGCTACGAGTTCCTGGAAGGCGGCATACCGGAGGAAGTCATCACGCTGATGATGAGCATGGGAAGCCTCATATACGAAGGCGTCGGCCGCATAGACAACCTGATTCGCATAAAGGAGGAACTGCCGCCCACGTGGACTGTCCTGCAGCTTAACGACGATCCGCTGCGGCTTTTCCAGGGCGTGCAGTTCTCGGCAAAGGACAGGAGGATACTCTCCCTGGTGGACGGCAAAAGGATGATCAAGCAGGTGATAGAGGATTCCTGCCTGAACAGTTTCGAGGCGATGAAGATAATCTATGTCTTCTGGGCCATAGGCATACTGACCGGCAAACAAAAGGAGAAGGAAAATATCTCCGTCGAAGTCCTCTTCCTGAAGCCTTATGACGATGGGAAGGACGCATTCGAAGCCAGGGTGGCCGCGATGCTGGAAAGGCTCCCGGAGATGGGCCCCCGCGAGGTCCTGGGCGTTTCGGAGACCGCGGGCCTGGCCGAGATAAAAAACAGCTATTACCGGCTCGCCCGGGAGTTCCATCCGGACAGGGTCTTCGATTCCGAGGACCAGCATCTGAGAGACAAGATTGTCGATATCTTCGGCGCGGTAAAACGCGCCTACCTCACGCTGACGGCCGAACTGCCCGCGCCATCATCCGGGCCTGCCGGACTTCAGGAACCGGCCGGCCCCTCCGGATTGACTGCCGGCCGCGAAGAGACGGATTGCCTCGTGGAGGCGGATGGCCCCGGGCCCGGGCCCCACGCATCCGGACTCACCGGGTCTGATGGGGCGCCGTTCAATCTCCAGGTCAACCCGGAGGGTCCAAACCCGGATTGGCCGGCCGCATCCGGTCAGACGGGTTCCGGCTCGCCGGGCGAATCGGCCGCAATGGCCGCCAATGACCCGATGGGTCCGGACTCCACGGGACCGGCCCTCCCGAAACCGGAAATAGGGATCGACTCCCTGAGGGTGGCAGTCAGCCTCGATCCCTCGAACCCCGAAGGCTGGAGGCTCCTGGCCATTGCCCTGAGCGAAGCGGGAGGTCCAGACCCCATGGGCCCTTCCGCGGAGGCCGAAGAGGCAATGCAGACGGCCATCGGGCTTGACCCGCTTGACAGCGGCTGCTATCTGGACCTGGGGCTGATCTATTTAAAGGGGGGGAGAATCGAGGAGGCCAGACGGCAATTCGAAAAATCCCTCGTGCTCGATCCTGAAAACCGGAAGGCCAGGGAACAACTGGGAAGACTGGAGGGCTGACTAACGGGCCTGACCAGGGGGAGGCTGGGATTTCCCCCTCTTGAACGTCTTTCTTTTGAACGTCCCGCTCTTGCCGCCTTTTTTTTCGACCAGCATGACATCGGAGATCACGGCCTCCCTGTCCACGGCCTTGCACATGTCATAAACGGTGAGGGCGGCGACACAGACGGCGGTAAGGGCCTCCATCTCGACCCCCGTCTCGCCCACGACCTTTATGGCGGCCTCTATCTCCACCGAATTTCTGCTGTCATCAAGCCGGATGTCCAGCGTCGCCTGGGAAAGAGCAAGCGGATGGGCCAGGGGGATGAGTTCAGGGGTTTTCTTGGCCGCCATAATACCTGCTATGCGCGCGGCCGCCTGCACGTCGCCCTTGGGCATGCGGCCCTCTCTTATGAGGGCTATGCTCTCTTTTTTCATGAGCACCGAGGCCCGGGCCACTGCCTGCCGCGAGGTCGCGGGCTTGCCGCTCACATCGACCATCCTCGCCCTGCCCCTTTCGTCAAGATGGCTTAACGCGGCCTGGTCGCGGGCGCGGGCCTTTACCGCAAGCGCCCCCGGTTTTTTCATCTCGTCCCCTATCTTTTCCTCCTCAGTCTGGCGAGCATGGATTTTGCCTTCCTGGCTTCCGAAGTGCCGGGGTACTTGTTAATCACCTGATGAAAGATGGCGGAGGCGACCTTTTTGTCATGCGTGCTCATGAACGCCATGCCCTGATCGAGGAGGGCCGTGGGCGCCTACCTGGTGCCGGGAAAGTTCTTGAGCACCGCCTCGTAAGAGAGGATGGCCTGATCGTACTGCTTCTGGGCGTAATAGGTCTCGGCGATCCAGAACTGCGCGTTTCCGGCAAGCGGGTCCTCCGGGTATTTATTCAGGAAGTCGGTGAAACCCTTTCTCGCGGCGGGATAGTTTTTGTTCTTGAAATCCGTGTAGGCGCTGTCGTAAATGGTGCTGGCGGTCCGCCGGGGTTGGCTCGCATTTGCGATGGCGGCCTGAGTCCGGGTCTGCATCTGTTTTATCTCCGACTCGAGCGCGCCTACCCTCTGGTTCTGGGCATCCAGTGAGGTTTGCATCTGGTTGACCCGGTTGGCAAGGGCCGAGGTCTCGGAGGACACGTCCGCAAGGGTCGTTTGGGTGAAGTGTTTCTCATTGTCCAGGCCGCCCCTCAGCGCATCTATATTGTTTTGCATGGTGGACAACTGGTCCAGGACGCCCGCCTGGGAGGTCCTGATGGTGGAGAGCGCCTCGTTCTGGGCGGAAGATGATTTTTTGGAGTTTTGAAGGTTGCCCTCCAGGGCCTGCACTTCATTTTGAAGAGAATACGTCTCGGTCTGAAGGCTGTTGATGTTGGCCCTGATGTCATCGTTGTTGGCGCACCCGGCGGCGATTATCGCGGTGCCGCAGAAAAGCGCCAATGCCAGCCATTTCCAGGATTTCATTTTTTTATGCCACCTCGCGTATTTTTTTGTTATCGAACTTCATTGAGTTTCGCGTCCGCCGCCCCCGGGGCACTGGGGTATCAGGTTTCAAGCCGGTTTTTTTGCCCGGGTTATCGATTGCTCCACCTCGGTCCGAATGCGGTCATGCCGCCAGGGCTCATTCTCCTTTGATGCTCGCCGTTTGCCCTCATGACGTAAATGGCCCTGTAACCGTCCCTGTTGGAGGTAAACGCGATCAGACTGCCGTCCGGTGAAAAGCATGGGGCGTCGTTGCTTCCGGACGATGTCAGAAGCATCAGGTCCGATCCGTCGGTCTTGACCGTGAATATCTGATCCCTGCCCTCGTATCTCCCCACGAACACCAGCCTGTCTCCGGAGGGCGACCACGCCGGAGAAGTATTGTAGTCTCCCTGAAACGTAATTCTCGCAGTATTATAACCATGGGTGTCCATGATGTAAATCTGCGGGCTGCCGTCCCTGTCCGAGACGAACGCTATCTTTGAGCCGTCCGGGGAGAACGCGGGCGAAACGTCGATGCCGTCCGTCTGCGTCAGCCTGATCAGTTTGCCGCCTTTAAGCATTTCATAAATATTCGGGCTGCCGCGCAAAGACGAGGAAAAAAGGACGTCCCCGGCGGCGTCGGCGTCTCCGGCGATGTTTGTGCCCCGCGCCCTGAAGACCGCCCTCTCCCTCATGCTGCCGAGGTCAAGGAGGTATACGCCCCAGAGACCGTAACGGTGGGCGGTGTAGAGGAGCGATCCGCCGTCCGGAGACCATCTGGGGGGCAGAAGCAGGCTCCCTTTGAACCCCAGCCTGTGAATACGGCCGCAATCCCAATCGGCAATGGCCAGGTCCCTTTTGCCCCGGCTTATGGTTACAAAGGCGAGCCTGTCCTTGAAAGGGCCGTTTGCGCCGGTCAGCGCCTGATAGATATCGGCCGCGATGGAATGGGCCAGCGGCCTCAGCAGTTCATTCGGGACGCTGTATTTCCTGATGAAGATGGTGCTGCCGGTGGAGACGTCATAAAGGGACGCCTGGGCCTGGAACCCGCCTTCCGGCGTCAGGATCACCGTGCCCTTGAGCACGAAGTCCACACCGGCTGAAAGCCAGTCCTCCCGCCTGAAGGCCTGCTCCGGCGTTTCGGTGAAACCCTTCGGGTCCAGAAACAGGAAAAGCCCGGTATAGTCCAGGTCGCTCGTCACGACCTTCGCTATTTCGCTTCCCCCGGGGCCGGCAAGCGGGCTTATGGCGACGGGCACCTTTCTTTCCGGGTTGGTGATGTCTATGTATATCTTTGCCCTTGCAGGCGGCGCAAGGGAGCAGACGAAAAACGCGGTAAAGAGGAAGCATGGAATTATTGCTGTCGCGAGCCCGTTTTTGTTTTTTTCCTTCATGGTCTCCTCAAAAGCCTCCGACTGACTTAATCCGGTGTGAAACCGACCGCGATCTCGAGCGGATAAGGCGGCGGGGGCGGGGGAACCTTCCCCGTCCGCCGGATCGCCCGCATCGCGGAATCATCCAGCAATGCATCACCCGAGCGTTTATCGAAGCCGTTGGCAATGATGGTGCCGTCCTTTAGTATCTGTATCGAGATGACGGCCTTGCCGCCGTGTGTTTTTAAATCCGGGAAATACCAGTTATGCCATATCTTCGCCTCGACCATCTGGAGATAGCCGTTGAGCGCCGCATTGCCGCCGGCCGCGCCGGAAGAAGCGACAGCACGGGTTTTATTGTCTTTTTTGCTGATTTCGATGACTGCATTTTCCACCTGCGCTACGCCCTGTAGCCTCTCAAGCGCGCGATTTACGAGGGACTGGTCCTGCTGGCGCGCGCGGAGCCTCGCAATGGCGTCATTTACGAAGGACTGCTCCCGCCTTCTGGCGCGCCTCTCCGCCTGCGGACTGGCCGCCATGGCCTGCCTTTGCCTTTCCGGGCGCGGCGGCGGGACCGCTTTTTCAGCCTTTTCCCTTGGGCGGACCGCCGGCTTGGGGGCCATATTCGGAGCGGCGGTTTT
Organism: Nitrospirota bacterium; assembly: GCA_021790695.1. GTDB lineage: Bacteria > Nitrospirota > Thermodesulfovibrionia > Thermodesulfovibrionales > JdFR-88 > JAJYGJ01. Next base: position 6,515 of record JAJYGJ010000084.1, read on the forward strand.
TGCTGCGAAGAGGTTTTTGGACGGCGGCGCCACCAGGTTTACCTCGAAGGGGTGCAGGACTATATACGGCCTTCTGATCGATACGGCAAGGGCGGCCAGTATGACTGCATGAAGGATGGCCGTTAATAGGACTGTCCTTTCAAAAGTCATCCCTGGCGGTCGTTACCGGTTTTTGAGCGGTTCGGTCACAATGCCGAGTTTTTTTATGCCGGCGGCCCTGATTTCACCCATCACGAGGGCGACGCGGCCGTATGAAACGTCCCTGTCGGCCTTCAGATAGACGTCGGGGTCCGTCTTGCTCAGCATGCTCAGGCGCGCCTTGAGCTGCTCTAAATCCAGGGTGGCGCCGTTCATATGGATGCTGCCTCCCCTGGCGATCGCTATGCTTATCCTCTGCTCGGCCGGCAGCGGCCTGCCCCTGGCCTTTGGAAGGTTCACGTCTATTCCCTGCCGCATGAGCGGAGCGGTCACCATGAATATGACCAGGAGGACGAGCATCACGTCCACAAGCGGCGTGACGTTTATATCGGACATGCTTCCGCGGGTCGGGCTTTTCACCGCTCCTTGCCCGTCAGAAGCGCCTCTATCTCCGGCGTGGCGCTTTCCATCTGCTGAATGGCCCGCCTGGTCCTGCCGAGATAATAGTTGTAGGCTATGACGGCGGGGATGGCGGCGACCAGTCCGAAGGCCGTGGTTATGAGCGCCTCGGCTATCCCGGGCGCCACCACGGCAAGCGAGGCGCTGCCTTGCAGGCCCATCCCCCGGAAAGCGGTCATAATGCCCCAGACAGTCCCGAAAAGGCCGATAAACGGCGTCGTGGAACCCGTGGTTGCAAGGAAATGCACGTACTTTTCGATCTTTTCCGTCTCTGTCACTTCCTGCCTGTCAATCGCGCGCCTGAGCCTGCCCGCGGAGACGGATTCGGGGAAAACGCTCTTGTAGACGGAGGCAATGGGGCTTGCCTCCAGGTGTCTTGCCTGTGCGAGGATCCCCCTGGCGTCGCCGTTTGCCATGGCGCGCAGGAATAGCTCGTTTTGCTTCTCCAGACGGGCCATGAACCTGTATTTATAGATTATTATCGCCCAGGAGAAGACCGAGAAGCCAAGCAGAAGAAGCAGCACGAGCTTCACGACCAGGCTTGCCTCAAGGACCATTTGCAAAGGTGTGCTTTCCATACAGCTTATATTTTAAATGATCCCTTTCAAAAAAAGTCAACCTCCCCTTCCCGCATGGGTTTTTTTCGCGTGCGCACGCGGGTGCGCGCTTGAAATAATGTGAATGACTTTGCGGCCGGATTTCGGTTATTATAAATAGTGTTGACTGGTAAATTAAATTTTTTTATTTGACCATCGTGGCGGAATTATTTTAATGTTCATCTTCGTCGGTTTAGGATCGGTTTCCGAGAGGCAATGGGGTATAATCCCGGCTTACGTATAAACATGTATGATTTGGTACAATAATTGATTCATTATTTTGAAACTATGAAACTAGAGGAGGAGTAAAAATGCCGACATTGGATTTTGCGGGAAAACAGGTCGAAGTGGACGAAGACGGTTATCTGGTTGATCTGAATGACTGGACGCCGGATCTTGCGACGCACATGGCGACAGCCGACGGCTTGGCTCTGACGGATGCTCATTGGGAGGTCATCAATTTTCTGAGGGATTATTACCAGAAATACCAGATCGCCCCGATGATAAAGATTCTCGTCAAGGAAGTAAAAAAGACGCTGGGCGCCGAGAAGGGCAACACCAAGTATCTTTATGAGCTTTATCCCGCGGGTCCCGCGAAGCAGGCCTGCCGTTACGCAGGGCTGCCGAAACCGACGGGTTGCGTTTAGGAGGCAAATGGGGGAGCGCGGGCAAGCGGCGCCCGCCGTCGACCGCGCCTTTCCATAAAGGTTTTGAACTTAAAGCCGGTTGAGCCAAAGATGGATTTGAAAGGTTTTCTCAGAGAGAAGCGCGCGGCCGTCTTGAAGAGATGGCTGGATTATGTGCTCATGACCTATCCGCAGCAGACGGCGGAGTTTCTTAAAAACCGCAAAAATCAGTTCGCCAACCCCGTGGGACAGATCATCACAGACGGCATCAGCGGCATATTCGACGTCCTGATTGCGGACCTGGGGCCGGGCGGGAGATCCGGCGAAGGGGCCGATGCCGGGAATCTGGCGGAATTCCTGGACAATATAGTAAAGGTCCGGGCCATCCAGGATTTCAGCGCCTCGGAGGCCGTGGGCTTCATTTTTTCGCTGAAAAAGGCCGTCAGGGCCGAACTGGGGGCCCTTGGGGACGACGGCGCGGAGCTTTACGCGGAATTGGACGGATTCGACGATAGCGTGGACAGACTCGCCCTGGCCGCTTTCGATGCCTACGCCAGGTGCAGGGAGAGGATATTCGAACTCAAGACGAGCGAATTCCGCAATCAGGCCTTCAGGCTTTTCCAGCAGGCGCACCTGATTGTCGATACCCCGGAAGGCGGTGAAAATGACGAGAACCCTGAAGATAAAATCGGTTAAGCAAGAGGAAAAAAGTTCAAGGAAAAGAGGTGCAACCGGATGAAAGCGTTTTTGCCCTTAATGGCAGTGATTTTTCTCATTCTGCTGGTCATCGCCGGAGTGAAGGCCGCGGGCCTGTATTTCCTGTTCGGGGTGGTGGTGCCCTATGCCGCGCTGGCCGTTTTCCTGGCGGGGGTTGTTTTCCGGGTCGTCAAGTGGGGCAGGTCGCCCGTGCCCTTCCGCATTCCCACCACCTGCGGACAGCAGAAATCGCTGCCCTGGATCAAGCAGAACAAGATAGAAAACCCTTCCAGTTCCTGCGGCGTCATAACGAGGATGCTGTTCGAGGTCTTTCTTTTCCGCTCCCTGTTCAGGAACTTGAAGACGGAGATGTACAACGGGCCGGAGGCGCATGGCGGCACGAAGATCGCCTACGGGTCTGACAAGTGGCTCTGGCTTGGCGGTCTCGCGTTCCACTGGTCCATGCTCATCATCCTGATAAGGCATCTGAGGTTCTTCATCCAGAACGTGCCGGCGCCCGTGCAGATGATCGAGGGCCTGGACAGCTTCCTCCAGATAGGCCTTCCGCTTATTTACATGACGGACGTGTTCTTCCTCGGGGCCGTGACCTATCTGCTTATCAGGAGGTTCGCCAACCCCAAGGTCAAATACATCTCCCTTGCCGCCGATTACTTCCCGCTTCTCCTGCTGCTGGGCATCGGGACCACCGGCGTGCTCATGAGATATTTCCTCCGGGTGGACATCGTCAGCGTAAAGAAGTTCACAATGAGCCTTGTGGCCCTGAACCCCACAATCGTGCCGGGCATAAGCAGCGTGTTCTACGTCCATCTTTTCCTCATCAGCACGCTCTTCGCTTATTTCCCGTGGAGCAAGCTTGTGCACCTGGGCGGTGTGTTTCTGAGCCCGACCCGGAACCTGGCCAACAACAGCCGCGAGAAGAGGCACATAAACCCCTGGAACGCCCCCGTGAAGGTCCACACATACGCGGAATATGAAGACGATTTCCGGGAGAAAATGAAAATGGCCGGCCTGCCGGTGGAAAAGGAGTAGACATGGCGAAAGAACCCAAACCAGAAGAGCTTACAAGTACGATAAACTACACGCCCTCGGGCAAAGGCTGGATGGAGACGCCGGCCGAGATCAGGCCCGGCATGTTCTGCTGGGGCGCGAAGGCCAAGAGCATCAAGGCCGTCGGGTTCCCGAACGCGAGGGATTGGAACCCCACCGACGAGGACTGGAAGCTTCCCGACAACTGGCAGGAGATACTCATAGAAGGCATGAGGGAGAGGCTCGCCAAATACCGCTCCTTCCGCCTGTTCATGGACATATGCGTCAGGTGCGGCGCCTGCGCCGACAAATGCCATTTCTACATCGGCACCGGGGACCCGAAGAACATGCCGGTAAACCGCGCGGAGCTGATGAGGAGCGTCTACA
>JAJYGJ010000193.1 GCA_021790695.1 Nitrospirota bacterium
GAATTTCATAAAGGGCCCGGAGAAATGGATTCCCGCCTTCGCGGGAATGACGAAAAAGGCTTTAAAACGCGGTAATAGAGACGTCATGTCCCTCCGGGGCGGGACATTAATCGGGCATCCGTTTTAAAAAATGATTTTGAGACAGGTTCCAGGGTCTTGAATCAATACCGGACGTCTTGAATTACTTAAACCGGGGGCGGCGCAAATGGACGTGATATCCCGTTTTGGATGTGCCGCGTGGATTGTCGGGATTTCAGCGTTCAGACCCGGCCCCGGCCGGTGTATCAAGGCTTTCGATATTGACAAAGGCGTTAGTTCGTAACACACATAATAAGGAAAGGACGGTGAATCCGGATGTTTGAATTTCTTAAAAGAGACCTGATCGATGAGAACGCCGGGTTGCGCGGACGGGTTGCCGAGCTAGAGAGGGAAGCGGCCGAGGCGAGGAGCTACGGCAGCCGGTTCGAGGCCGTGGCCTCCTCGATGGCCGCGCCCATGTTTACCGTGGACGAAAATCTGCTCATCACATACATAAACGACGCCGCCCTCAGGGCCATGGGATACGCGAGGCAGGAGGTGGTGGGCAGGATGACCTGCGGGGATTTTTCGAGGACCCCCATATGCGGCACCGCGGACTGCACGCTCAAAAACTGCATGCGAACGGGCGAGGTCGTCATCGGGGAGACGGTCGCCCAGGCGAGGGACGGCAGAAAAATCCCTATAAAGGCGGCGTGCTCCCCTTTGCTGGACGAGGAAGGCCGGCCCAGGGGCGGCATGGAGGTCATAATAGACGTGACCGAGATAAAGCGCCTTCAAAACGAGGCGGAGGAACAGAGGCAATACCTGGAAAAAAATGTGCGGATGCTGATGGAGAGCCTGGACAGGTTGAGCAAGGGAGACCTGACGATGAAACTGGACTCCGAACGGGATGACGACATTGCCCGCCTGACCGGGGCTGTGAACCGGACGGTCGGGGCCCTGAAAGAGATCGTATCCGAAGTGAAATCCGTGGCGGAGAACGTCGCCGCGGGCAGCCAGCAGGTGAGCGCGGGCGCGGAGCAGCTCTCGCAGGGGGCGACGGAGCAGGCGGCGGCGGGCGAGGAGGCGTCTTCCTCGATGGACGAGATGGCCTCCACCATAATGCAGAACGCGGAAAACTCACAGCAGACCGGGAGCATCGCGAAAAAGGCCGCCCAGGACGCGGCGGAAAGCGGGCAGGCGGTTGCCGGGACCGTGGCCGCCATGAAGGAGATATCGGAGAAGATTTCGGTCATAGAGGAGATCGCGAGACAGACCAACCTCCTGGCCCTTAACGCGGCCATCGAGGCGGCGAGGGCGGGAGAGCACGGCAAGGGGTTCGCCGTGGTCGCCTCGGAGGTGCGGAAGCTGGCCGAGAGGAGCCAGACGGCGGCCGCGGAGATCAGCGGCCTTTCCAGGGGCAGCGTCCAGGTGGCCGAGAAGGCCGGGCAGATGCTTGCCAAACTTGTGCCGGATATCCAGAAGACGGCCGAGCTGGTCATGGAGATAAGCGCTGCAAGCAGGGAGCAGAACGCCGGGGCCCAGCAGGTAAACCGGGCCATCCAGCAGCTTGACCAGGTGATACAGCAGAATGCCGGGGCGTCCGAGGAGATGGCCTCGACGGCGGAGGAGCTTTCCTCCCAGGCGGAGCAGTTGCAAGGCGCCGTGTCCTTCTTCAAAACGGAGGACTCCGACTGTTCCGTTGCCTCGGGCGGAGCGGGGGCCGGGGCGGGAAATCCCGCGGGGAATCCCGTCCCTAAAAATACTGCCGCCGGCACCCGGCGCGGCGGGCAGGCACGGTTAAGATTACGTCCCGGTAACGGACAGTCCGGCAATTACCGGGCGAAGGGGGCAATGCAAACAGGCGTGGCCCTCGACCTTGGAGGGCGCAATGGCGATTCCGAAGACAGCCAGTTCGAGCAATACTGAAGCGGAGGCGAAAATGAACACATCGGAAATGACGCAGGGCTCGCAATACCTGACGTTCAGGCTCGACGGGGAGGTCTTCGCCATCGATATCTCCCAGGTGCGCGAAGTCCTCGATTACACGCCGATCACACAGGTGCCGCGCACCCCGGATTTCATGTGCGGCGTTATAAATCTCAGGGGAAGCGTGGTGCCGGTTGTGGACATGCGGCTGAAGTTCGGCATGCCGAAGACGGAAAAGACCATCAATACCTGCATAATCATAGTGGAGACCAGCGTGGGGGGCGACAGGGCGCAGATCGGCGCCCTGGCGGACTCGGTGCAGGAGGTCATCGAGCTTGAGTCCGACAGCATCGAGCCCGCCCCAAGGATCGGCAACGGCCTGAAGGTGGACTTCATCAAGGGGATGGGCAAGGGCAGTCTCCGCGATGAAAAATTCATCATCATACTTGACATGGACCGGGTTTTTTCCGAAGACGAGCTTACGGACATCGGCGCCGGGATGACGCCCGGCGCGGAGCAGGCGGCGCGGGATGGCGCGGAGTCCTGAGGGCGCCACGGGGCCGGCCCCCGTGCAGCGGCCGGGCGCGGAGGGCATCGGTCTGCCCTCGCTTTCAACGCGGGATTTCAAGCGGCTGAGCGCGTTTGTCAATGCCCGCGCGGGCATCAAGATAACGGAGGGAAAGAAAGTCCTGTTTGAGTCCCGCCTGCAAAAGCGGTTGAGACATCTTGGCCTCGGGGATTTCAGCGAGTATTGCGATTTTCTCTTCAGCGGCGAGGGCATAGAGGCCGAGCTTCACCACATGATAGACGCCGTGACCACTCACAAGACGGATTTTTTCCGGGAGGCCGACCATTTTGATTTCCTCTCCGGTGTTGCGCTGCCCGGACTGGCGGAGGTCCCCGGGAAGGGCAGGATCGTCGTATGGAGCGCGGGCTGCTCCACCGGGGAGGAACCCTACACCATCGCGATGATATTGAGCGAGTACGCGAAGGGACCGGCGGGGGCGGGGTTGAGTTTCGCCATCCTGGCAACCGATATCTCAAACGCAGTCCTTCAGTCCGCGAGGCGGGCCGTTTACAGCGAGGAGCAGATTGTTCCCATCCCGGTCCGGTTGAGGGAGAGGTATCTTTTGAGAAGCAGGGACAGGACAAAAAGGATTGTCCGCATAGCGCCTGAACTGAGGGCGATGATATGTTTCAGCGCCGTCAACCTGATTGAAAACGATTTCGCGGACATCGAGCCGGCCGACATAATATTTTTAAGGAACGTGATCATTTACTTCGACAGGGAGGTCCAGAAAAAACTCCTGCTCGCCATATGCGGCAGACTTGCCCCCCGCGGATACCTTTTCATGGGGCATTCCGAGGCGCTCCATGGCTTTGACCTGCCGCTTGTCAGGGTTGGCCCTTCCGTATACAGGAGGACGGCCTGATATGCCCGGAGACGGCATGCCCGATCTCTACATGAAGGCCGGAGAGTTCTACATGTCGTCGGGGCCCGCACGCGTGATAACCGTACTTGGCTCATGCGTGTCGGTAACCATGTTCAATCAGCGCCTTGGCATAGGGGCCATCTGCCATGCCTTGCTGCCCAGGAATGACGGGACGGGAGAAGATTTCAGATACGTCGACTCCGCCATCATGCGGATGCTCGGGGCCTTCGAAAGATTGAACGTCGGCCGCGGGCAGCTCGAGGCGAAGCTTTTCGGCGGGGCGGACATGTTTGAACCTGCCGGCGGGCCCGCCGGCTCCCGTCCGGCCCGCGTCTGGCAGCCGGGCGAGCAGAACGTGAAAACCGCCCTCATGGTCCTGGAGAGAGAGGGGCTGCGCCTCCTGGCATCCGATGTGGGCGGGCGGCTGGGACGCAAGCTCTGTTATTGCATCCACTCCGACACGGCATATATAAAACGTTTGGATGGACATCCCCAGTGGTTTTCTCCCTCGCCTGCTTTTTCCCCTCTCCCGAGGGGAGAGGGGCAGGGGCGGAGGCAATCAATAATTGGAAGAGGGGACGGGGGCGAGAGAAGATGTCATCCGCGAGGTGTCAATCGGACAATCCATGTCAAAAAGTAAATTTGAGATCAAAGGCAAAGACCTGATCGGGGGGACCAGTCCCGGGGGGGACCAGTCCCGGCGGGCCGGTCCCATGGGGGCAGGCATGAAAAAAAAGATAAAAGTCCTGATAGTCGACGATTCGGCCGTCGCAAGGCAGACGCTCGCCGAGATATTGTCCGCCGACCCCGAGATCGAGGTCATTGGCACGGCTGCCGACCCCTTTATAGCCGTCAAAAGGATGGAGAAGGAGGCCCCCGATGTCCTTACCCTGGATGTCGAGATGCCGCGCATGGACGGGATAACGTTCCTTCAAAAGATAATGAGCCAGCACCCGATGCCGGTTGTCATATGCTCGAGCCTCACCGAGAAGAATTCGGAGACCGCGATGAAGGCAATTGAAAACGGCGCGGTCGAAGTCATGTGGAAGCCGCGCCTTGGCACCAGGCGGTTTTTCGAGGAATCGAGGATCCATCTCATAGACGTGGTGAAGGCCGCATCGGTGGCGAAACTGAGGGGCCGGAACGGAAAAGACGTTTACAAGCCGGACCCCAAACTGACGGCCGACGCCGTTTTAAGCAAGCCGGAGAAATTCTCCATGGTGACGACCACGGAGCAGATAGTGGTGGTCGGGGCCTCGACCGGCGGCACGGAGGCGTTAAGAGTGCTGATCGAGGCCCTGCCCGCGGACTGCCCCGGGCTTGCCATAGTGCAGCACATGCCGGAGCATTTCACGGCGGCTTTCGCCAGGCGCCTCGACGGCCTTTGCGCCATGGAGGTGAAGGAGGCGGAAGACGGGGACCCCGTATTGAGGGGCCGGGCGCTGATCGCCCCCGGTAACAGGCACATGCTCATTAAAAGAAGCGGCGCGCGTTATTACGTGGAAATAAGGGACGGCCCGCTCGTTTGCCGCCACCGGCCGTCGGTGGACGTGCTCTTCCGCTCGGCCGCGCGTTACGCGGGAGGAAACGCCGTCGGCGTCATCATGACGGGGATGGGAGATGACGGCGCCAGGGGGCTTTTGGAAATGAAGGAGGCCGGCGCGTCCACCATCGCCCAGGACGAGGAATCATCGGTCGTCTTCGGCATGCCGAAGGAAGCCATAAGGCTCGGAGCGGCGGACATCGTGCTCCCCCTTCGCTCCATAGCCAAAAACCTGCTTGATGCGCGGCACTCTTGAAAAAAGGGGCGCGGCCCAAGAAAATAAAATTCTTCCCCGGGCGGCGCCCCCTTTGAGACAGGTTCTTTTACTTCATGGACATCGGCGCCTTCGACGGGGCCTTCTCCAGTTTCAGATGAAGCTGCATCGTGCCGGATTTCTCGAATACCATGGTCAGCGTAAAGGGCGAGCCCGCGGTCATGGTTTCAGGCAGGAATTCGATCATGATATGCCTGCTTCCCATCTTGAACACCGTGGATCTCCCTCCGGCGATGTTGAGCGTCTTTACGTGCTGCATGTGATTGTCCTTCATGACGTGAATCAGCGCCGTCGCGCCGGGGATGTCCGTGCTTACGCCCGTGAGCACGTCCGGCCCCCCTTTGTTTTCTATGGTCATGAAGACCATGGCGTTGCCGCCGGGCATCACCACGGCCGCGGGCGACTTGATGCTGACCTCAGGCGGCCCGCTCTGGCACGCAACCAGAATGACCGCCACCATAAAGACGACCAGCGCAATCAGTGAAGCCTTGCTTCGGACTTGAGACTTCATGGCCATGCTTTTCCTCTTTTCCCGTTCATGGAGCGCGATATCGATTGCCGCCCTGCCCTCCGGTGTCCCGCCCCGTTTTATCCGCCGATCCGTTTGCCCCATTATCGATTGCCCCAACCTTTTTCCCGCCCCCATCGGGGCAGGAGTGGGGCGGGAAACCACGGGGTAATCCGACTCGCCGCCCATTCAAGAGGCCGTTTAACTTTAACTTCCCCGCGGCTTGCCGCGGGGCGGTTAAATGGCGGTCAGGTTTCGTCGCACAGCAGGCTTGAATCATCCAGGCGGTCATCGTATAACCTGAACCCCTGGCGTCTTTCCCGGCCCTTGTAATCAAGCGCGCCCCTTGACCTGATCGCCTTCGTGTCCGCCTCCACCCATCCATCCAGCCGCAGGAACCGCTTTGCTATACCAGCGGCTATCAGTTCGTTGAGTTTTCCTACTTCGGTCAGTCTGCACTCATCGTCCGAATAAATCACAGGTATCAGCATTTCGCTAAACTCCTTTCCACCATACGGTTTCACCAGTGGAACAAGACACTCCTTTACCCTGAAATAAAATAATGGGCGCGGGGGTTTTTGTCAACATAAATTTCAGCGTTTCTTATCCGGTCCCTGTTCCGGCTCCAGCGGTCTTTATATGGGCGAAGTTCCTTTTTGCGAGGACCCTGCGGACCTCCTCTCTCACCTCGATCCAGACCGGGTGGACGGCGCAGGTATCGCTCAGGGCGCAGAGCCTGTCGTCAAGGGCGCAGACGTTCATCTCGACCGGCTGGATGGCCTCTATAACTTCGAGAAAATTTATGAGCGACGGTCCCCTGGCCAGCTCGAAACCGCCCTTTACCCCCCTGTGGGACGTCACAATCCCCGCCCTGGCAAGTTTTTGCAATATTTTCGCAAGAAACTTTCGGGGCACGAAGGCGTTTTTCGAGATATCCCCTATTACGGCGATCTGCCCGTGCCTCATGGCGAGATAGTTGACGCATCGTATGGCATAATCGGTTTCCCTCTTTATCCTCATTCCTGTCCCGTACATCAATATGTGCCTTTCCCTCCGGCCGCGTCAACCGCCTTATGCCTGAAGACGCGGTACGTCCATATCTGGTAAAGGATCACGATGGGCACGAAGACCGCGGCCACGGCAGTCATGATCTTGAGCGTGTAAGGGCTGGACGAGGAATTAAACAGGGTCAGGCTTGAGGCCGGGTCGATACTGGAGGGGATGAGATTCGGAAAGAGCCCCGCCACGCCGGTGAAGGCGACCATGACAATTGCGGCGCACGAGGCGAAGAACGCCTGGAGGTTACGGCCTTTGACGGCGAAGAATTTTATTGCCAGCAGCGCCAGCACCGCGGCGGCCGGCAACACGAGAAGGGCGGGCGCTTTCAGGTAATTGACATAGAGCTTCGTGGCGAAGACCGTGGAGGCCAGGAAGGCGACCGCGGCCGCAAGGAGCGCGTACCATAACCCATTTGCCGCCCTCCGGGCGCGCCCTTCCGTCCGTCCGCCCGTTTTTAACGCGATCCATAACGACCCGTGCACCAGGAACAGCATGACGAAGAGGACGCCCGTGAGAAGCCCGTAGGGGTTCAGGAGCGACATGAAACCGCCATGGTATCCCTGCGCGTCCATCGGCAGGCCCATGAATATGTTTCCGAAGGCCACGCCGAAAAGCAGCGCGGGAAGAAAGCTGCCGAGCCACAGCATGAGGCCCCATCCCTTCCGCCATCCGGCCCCTTCGGCCTTCCCCCGGAACTCGATCGCCACCCCGCGAAGGATGAGGGAAAAGAGCAGCAGGAGAAGGGCCGTATACAGGTAACTGAACATCAGCGCGTAGGTGGTCGGGAACGCGGCGAAAGTGGCCCCGCCCGCCGTGATCAGCCAGACCTCGTTGCCGCCCCAGACCGGCCCTATCGAATCAAGGACGGCCCCCTTTTCGGCCTCGCTTCCGGCGACGAAAGGATAGAGCATCCCGGCGCCCAGATCGAAGCCGTCCAGCATGAAGTATACCGCCCACAGCACGCCCCACAAGACGAACCATATCACCTGGAATAGCATGTCATGCCTCCTGCCCCGCCCAGGGGTTTTCGCTCGCGCCCGCCGGCGCCGCCTCGGGGCCTTTGCGCGCCGTTTTTGCAAGCAGATAGGCGTCGGTCACGGCCAGGGCGCCGTACAGGAACGTAAAGCCTGCCAGAGAGGTCCAGACCTGGACCGGGCCTATCGTCTTTGTGACCGCATCGGACGTCTTCAGCACGCCGTAGACTATCCAGGGCTGGCGGCCCACCTCCGTCACTATCCAGCCCAGTTGCGCGGCGATGTAGGGGAGGGGCAGGGCGTAGAGCATCACCCGCAGAAGCGCCCGCCTTGACTCCAGGCCGGCCCCGCGGGACCGGATGAAGGCGACGATGGAGAGGATTATAAAGAGGAAGCCCAGGCCGACCATGACCCGGAAACTGAGAAACGCGCCCAGGACGGGCGGCCTAAGATCCTCCGGGATGTCCCTGAGCCCTGTTATCTTTGCCCCGGTGTTGCCGAAGGCAAGGTAACTGAGGAACCCCGGGATCTTCAGGGCCTCGATAATGTTTCGCTGCCCCTTTACATCCGGATAGCAGATGAGATTATAGGCGCAATGGCTTTCAGTCTGCCAATGCGCCTCTATGGCCGCAAACTTGGAGGGCTGCGTCCTGGCGACCCCGGAGGCGGACAAATCCCCGGCGAAGACCACCAGGAGGGAGGCGATGAGCCCGAAAGTAGCCGCCGCCCTGAACGAACGCCTGAAAAAATCGGTCTTCTGCTTTTTAAGGAGGTGCCAGGCCGAAACGCTCATGACGAAAAACGCCGCGATGACGTAGCCGGACAACACCGTGTGGAGGAATTCCAGCCATCCGGTCTTGTTTGTGAGCACCGCGGGGAAACTGGACATTTCCGCCCGGCCGTGCCGGATCACATAGCCCACGGGGTGCTGCATCCAGCCGTTTGCAAGCAGTATCCAGAGGGCCGACAGGTTGGTGGCAATCGCCACGAGCCAGATGGAAAGGGCGTGCACCCCGGGCGAGACCTTGTCCCAGCCGAATACCCAGACGCCTATGAAGGTCGATTCAAGGAAGAAGGCGACTGTGGCCTCGATCGCAAGCGGCGCGCCGAAGATATCGCCCACGTATTTTGAGTACTGCGCCCAGTTCATGCCGAACTGGAACTCCATCGTTATCCCGGTCACCACGCCGAGGGCGAAATTGATCAGGAAGAGCTTTCCCCAGAATTTCGTCATCCCGAGGTAGACCTCTTCGCCCGTTCTCAGATAGCGCGTCTCCATCCACGCGACCATGAGCGAGAGACCGAGGGTGAGCGGGACGAAAAAGAAATGGAATATGGCTGTGACTGCGAATTGGAGCCTGCTTAAGGCCAGCGTATCCATTTTCTGCTCCTTTCAGGAAAGATTTTTATATCTAAACAAGACTTATTTAGTCCTCTTTTTATCACCAAACGAGGGACTTGTCAACACAAAAATATAGTCCCGGAGGATTCAACCCGGCGGGGGTAAGAGGCCTCAGAACCGATATTGAGACAGGTTCTCAGGCAATGGGGTTCGAATCAAGGGTCCGCCTGACTGTTTTCAGGAGGTGATTGGGCGATATGGGCTTCGGAATGAAGTCCGTTTCCGCAATGCAGTCGCCGCCGTTTATGACAGAGGACGCATAGCCGCTGATGAAGATGGCCTTTGCGCCCGGCGCCGCTTTTTTTATCTCCTCGTATGCCTCCTTTCCGTTTTTCCGGGGCATTATGACGTCCAGGATCAGCAGTTGCACGTCGCCGCGGTTTTTCAGGAATTTATCGACTGCGTCCTCGCCGTTTTCGGCCTCGATCACCTTGTATCCGTGCTCCAGGAGGACCGTGCTGGTCAACTGTCTGAGCGCGGGGTCATCCTCGGCGACCAGTATGGACTCCCCGCCGCCCGGCGCGCGTTCCTCCCCCGGCGGTTCCCGCACAAGCCCCGGCCGGGTTTCGGCCAGGGGCAGGTATATCCTGAACTTCGTGCCGCGGCCGGGCTCGCTCAGGACGTCGACAAGGCCGCCGTGCTGTTCGACTATCCCGTAGATTATGGAAAGCCCCAGGCCCGTGCCTTTGCCGGTCTCCTTCGTCGTGAAGAAGGGGTCGAATATCTTCTTTCTGACGTTCTGGTCCATGCCGGTGCCGGTGTCCGTGACCGAGACAAGGGCGTATGCGCCCGGTTTTCTGAAATTGCCCGCCCTGGCGAATTCCTCGTTCACAAGGACGTCGCCGGTCTCTATGACCATGCGGCCCCCATTGGGCATCGCGTCCCTGGCGTTTGCCGCCAGGTTCATCAGCACCTGCTCTATCTGGCCGCTGTCGGCCATCACCACGAGCGCGCCGGAGCACTTGATCACGAGTTCGATGTCCTCCCGGATCAGCCTCTGGAGGAATTTTTCGAACCTCTTTATAAGCTCGTTCAAGTCCACCGGCCTCAGGCTTATCACCTGCTTGCGGCTGAAGGCCAGAAGGCTTTTGACCAGGTTGGCCGCCTTCTGGGAGGCCGAAAGGATGTGCTCCACGTAATGGATGAGGGCTGCGTCTTCGAGTTTTACCCTTATCAGATCGGCGTAGCCGATTATCGCGGAGAGGATGTTATTGAAGTCGTGCGCGATGCCGCCCGCCAGCTCGCCGACGGCCTCCATCTTCT